>JBOGTX010000818.1:0-4186 GCA_050695695.1 Chloroflexota bacterium | reverse complement strand
CGCGACGTCGTCGTCGTCGACGTCGCGGACACCGGCATCGGCATCGACGACGAGACTCGCAGCCGCATCTTCGAGCCGTTTTTCACGACCAAGGGCGAGCGCGGCTCTGGCCTCGGCTTGCCAGTGGTCTTCGCGATCGTCGAGCAGCACCACGGTCAGATCACTGTCGAGTCGACGCCGGGGCAAGGAACGACCTTCCACCTCGCCATTCCGGCGCCGACGGCGCCCGACCCGTCACCCCAGGACGTCGTTCGCGTCTAGCCTTCGATCAACTCCTTGATCGTCTCCGGGCTGACGTCGAACGCCTGGGCGATGCGGGGATACTGAACTGTCGCCGGTTGGCGCGCCCCGGTGATCCACGCTCGCACGGTCACCGGGTCGAGGTCGAGCCGCCGGGCAAGCGCGCCGGTCGACCAGCCGCGCTCGGCGACCTGGCCGCGCAACCATTCGGCGAACCGGCGGTCGCCGGGCGAGGCGCTGACCCGCGCGTGCTCTCTGGTCGAGACCGGCGGCTCGGTCGGACGAGGCGGCGCGGGGCTCGGTCCCACGCCGGAGCGCGCGAGCGCCTCCCACACCGCCTCGCGAGATGTCTTCAGCGCCGCCGCGATCTTGTCGATCTGAGAATCGGTCGGCGCGCGCTGACCGGCGGTCCACCGGTACACCGCTGACGGCCGCACGCCAACCTGTTCCGCGAAGTCGGAGACCATCCACCCCTGGGCACGCAACTGGGCGCGCAACCACTCCGCGAACTCTGCTCGAACCGTATGCCCCATGCTTTCCTGCTCCCCACTGATCGAACAGACTGCTCTGTCAGTTTGGCCGTAAGTATACCATCGAGCGCCGTCGTCGGTCATGGTGAGCACGACGATCCGGTTCGCGCGCTGTTCCCTTGGGGAGATTCGCCGGCGCTTACCCGCTGGAAACCATGGGGCGCGGCGTGGGGAGATCCGCCCTCGTGCCAATTGCTGGGTCAGCCGGCAAGCTCGGGAGAACGTTCAGGCCGGCGGCAAGGAGAAATCGCTCGACTTCGTCGTCGGGGATGCGCCAGCCCAGGCGCGTTCCCCCGAGCCGGACGCCGCGGAGCCTTCCTTCTCGAAGCCAGCGGCGGACCAGCTCCGGACTCACCCGGATTCTCTGGGCAACCTCGGATACCGTCAAGAGGACCATGTTTCCATACCCACGTCACACGTCCGACACGCCGCAAGAACCGAGCCACCGATACGACACGTCGCGTCACGACACGCGGCGTTGGGATAACCTGAGAGGACGTGGAACAAATCTTGCAGCGTTGTTAGTCCGAATCTCGGCTTCGGGACGTTCTGATGGATGCGTTTGTGGGCCCCTCTTCCCCCGTGAATCCCTCGTCCACCTCATCCCCCGATGGTGCGCGGGCACGCGCCGTGACCCTCCCGGATGGCCTTGCCGATCTGATCGCGGAAACGCTGCGCCTACGCGCGACGTGCATGGCGATCAGCCAGACAATCGTGGCAACGCTCGATCACGTCGAGGAGCTACAACGGGACTACACCACGTTGGTGCAACGCGGTCACGCGCGATCGGCGAGCCCGCGCGGAAGCCGCCGACGGTCGATGGCGGGCCCGAGTCGGGCCCGCGCGGCTCGGGCGATCGAGCGCGCGCGACTCGAGGGCGCGATCCTGCTCGCGCGGACCGCGGCCCACCTGATCAACAACGACTTGACCACGACGGTCATCCTGGACGAGATGGTCCGGACTCAGGTCGAGCGCGGAGAGCGGGTCGATCCTCGGCAGCTCGACGGCGCGATCGCCGCCGCGCGACGGGCGGCGCGCCATCTGATCCGGCTGCAGCGCGTCACCCGCCTCGAGATTCAGCCTGGCTACGGCGACTCGCCGCCCGTGCTCGACCTGCGACGCTCGCGGACAAGGAAAGCGACCGCCGGACCAGGCGTCGAGGCGCGCCGTCGCGACCGCCGCCTCAGGCGCAGCCCGGCGCCCCCACCTTCCAGCGGTTGAACGCCCCGACCAGCTCCGGGTGATCCGACATCCGGGCCCGAGTGTCCAGCCAGCTCTGCTGCCAGGCCTCGGGATCGCGGAGCTCGGACTCCGGGTTGTTTCGGCTGCGCGCGACGAAGCCGGGGAACTCCGGCCGCCCGGTCGGCTGGCCGGTCGGGTTGTAGCGCAGATCCATGCTCCAGCGAATGTCCTCGCTATTATTCGAAAGCGAGGAGTGTGGCGTCTTGCGGTGCAAGAACAACGCGCTTCCCCGGCGCATGGGGAGCGGCAGCGACCGATCCGCGTCGAAGTACTTGTCGGGCAGGTAGTTCCCCTTGATGTTCGAGACGCAGTGCTGGAGCAGTCCGACGCGGTGATTTTTGGGGACCACGCAAAGACAGCCGTTCTCCTCGGTCGCGTCGACGATCGGCACCCAGACCGTGAGCATCTCGGTCTCGTCGGCTTCCTCGATCACCACCGAGGCATCCTGGTGCCACTGGGTCGCGCCGAGCAGCACCCGGCCGGTCTTCGGATCGCGCGGCGTCAGGCGCTCTGGCGGCTTCAGCCGAACGTGCTGGACCGGATTCGAGTAGATCTCCGAACCGATCAGCGATTCGGCAACGTCCAGGATCTCGGCGTTGCGCAGAATGTTGAAGACCGCCGGCCCGAAATGGCACGGCTCGTCGGCCTTCACGTCCTTGAAGGGCAGCGAGAAATCGAAATACTGCGCCCACACCTTACCGGTTTCGGCGTAGACCTGGGTGAGGCGGCGGCCGAACGGAAGGTCGGCGTAGGTCGAGGAGATCTCGCCCTCGGCGTACAGGCGGCTCGCGAGTTGGTCGAGCAGCGTTTGATACTCCTCGACCATCGGATCGAGATACTCTTCCGGGTCGAACAGGTCCTCGGCGACGATGTAGCCGTTATCCTCGAAAAACTCTACCTGTCGGTCGCTCAGTCCAGACACGTTCCTCTCCTCGCGATTCAACTGGCCTGGCTCGCGTCAGCCGTCCATCGGGCGATGGCCGACGCCCGCTCGCTCCTAGCGTACCGCTGGCCGCCCGGCACGTCAAGACGCGACCGCGCCCGCCGCGCGCTGGAACGAGCGGCTGGTGGCGATCAAGCGCATCGCGGAAGCCATCCTCGGCGCGAGCGCGCGGCAGACCGGTATAGAATGATCCCCGGGAAAATCCGCGCTCGCGAAAGGGGACCAGGCAGCCATGGCCAATCGCCCGATCGACTTCGGCTACAATCCACCGACCGGCAATCGCCTCATCGAACGAGTGAATCCCCGGACGTTCGTCCAGGACCTCCAGAATGTGCTCGACGTCGCCAGTCAGCACTTCACCTCGTTCTGGATCTCCGACCACCACATGACCGCCGACCGCTATCGGCTGGAGTGCTGGACCCAGTTGACCTGGGTGGCGGCGCGCTTCCCCGGTCCGCTGCTCGGCACGGTGGTGATGTCCAATTCGTATCGTCATCCTCCGCTGCTGGCGAAGATGGCGGCAAGCCTTCAGGTGTTCAGCCACGGACGCTTCGTGCTTGGCTACGGCGCCGGCTGGGCCGAAGACGAGTATCACGCCTACGGCTACGACTTTCCGTCGGCGCGGACGCGCATTGCCCAGATGGTCGAGGGCATTCAGGTGATGCGGGCGCTCTGGACCGGCTCCCCGGCCAGCTTCGAGGGGAAATATTATCGGGTGAAGGACGCCTATTGCGAGCCGCGCCCCGACCCGATTCCCCCGATCATGATTGGCGGAGACGGCGAGAAGTACCTGCTTCGGGCGGTGGCCGAGCACGGCGACTGGTGGCTGCCCTACAGCCGTCGGCTCGAGACGCTGAGCCAGAAGTGCGACGTGCTACGCCAGCACTGCCGAGAGGTTGGCCGCGATTACGCGAGCATTCGCAAGACCTACACCCTGACCATCTATCTATCCCGCGATCGCGCCGAGGCCGAGCGCCTGGCCGGCGCCGCGCTCGAGCGCGAGAACCCCGCCTTCGCCGGCGATCCGGCCGGCCTGCGCGACCATCTGAATCAACTGGTCGATCTCGGCTTCGACCTGTTCCAGCTCGTGTTTCCGCGCTTCCCGGAGACCGACGACATGCGGCTCTTCGTCGACGAGGTGCTGCCGGCGTTTCGATAGAAGCGGCGATGGCCTTGAAGCATCCCGCATTTTGGGCGGCCAGCGACCGTCATTGCGCGGGGCGTTTGGACC
>JBOGTX010000817.1:0-2272 GCA_050695695.1 Chloroflexota bacterium | reverse complement strand
GGTTGAGTGTTCTGACGACGTCGGCATTGCGCACGGCCCCTCCAAATCCCTTGACGCCTCAGTATAGCCGATTGCTTGCCGCGACTCGCCCGTACCAGCGACCACTGTCCTTGACCGTGCGCGCCTGGGTTCGATAGTCGACGTAGGTGATGCCGAAGCGCTTCGAGTAACCGAACGCCCACTCGAAGTTGTCGAGCAGCGACCAGGCGAAGTAGCCGGCCAGGGGAGCCCCATCCTCGATCGCGGCTTTGGCCGCGGCAAGGTGCCGGCGGTAAAAGGTCGCCCGCCGAGCGTCGTCCACCCGATGGCTCTCCGGCGCGGGGTCGTCGTAGGCCGCGCCATTTTCGGTCACGTAGAGCGGACCGGTTGGGTAGTCGCGGTGGAGGCGCCGGAGCAGATCATAGAGGCCGCGCGGATACACCGGCCACCCGAGGTCGGTGAGGTCGGCGGCGGGAACCGCGGTGTGCGCCACCCGCCAGGGATGATTCGGCGGATCGTCGCGCACGAAGGCCGGGCTGTAGTAATTCACGCCCAGAAAGTCGGTCGGCGTGGCGATGACGTCGAGATCGCCGGGCTCCGGCGTGGGCGCGAGCTCGCCGTAGAGGCTCCGCATGTCCCGTGGATAGCCGCGCCCGTAAAGCGGATCGAGAAACCAGCGGTTGAAATAGCCATCCTGGCGCACGGCCGCCGCCTGGCAAGCTTCGTCGTCGACCGACGGATAGACCGGCGTGAGATTCAACGTGATTCCCACCCTTGCTCCGGGGCTGTTCCGTCGGATCGCCGGGATGGCCATCCCGTGGGCCAGCAGGAGCGGCTGCGTCGCCTGGACCGCCGCGGCCAGGTTCCGCAGCCCCGGCGCGTGCTCGCCGGTGTGATACCCGAGAAACGCGCTGCACCACGGCTCGTTCAACGTGATCCATCGCGTGACGCGATCGCCAAGGCGGCGCGAGACGACGTCGGCGTACTCCGCGAAGGCCTTCGCGGTGTCGCGCGCCGGCCAGCCCCCGCGCTCCTCCAGTGGCCACGGCAGGTCCCAGTGGTAGAGCGTCACCCAGGGCGTGATTCCAGCCGCGAGCAGCGCGTCGATCAGTCGCTCGTAGAACGCGAGGCCAGCCTCGTTGACCGGGCCGCGCCCGTCGGGTAAGACCCGTGGCCAGGAGATCGACAGGCGATACGCGTTCAGTCCCAGCTCGCGCAGCAGGGCGACGTCGTCAAGCCAGCGATGGTAGTGGTCGCAGGCGATGTCGCCGGTATCGCCGTTCAGCGTTTTGCCCGGGGTATGGCTGAAGCGGTCCCAGATCGATTCGCCGCGTCCGTCCTCGCGCGCCGCCCCTTCGACCTGATACGCCGCCGTCGCCGCTCCCCAAACGAAGCCCGCCGGAAACTCCGCGCTCTGGTACGAAACGTCCGAATGAGACATGTGGTTACTCCGGTAAAAGACCTACCGATAGTGTACCGGATCGAATCGGCCGCGTGCCCGGCGCTCGTTGTCGGACGTAACCGAAGTCGCCTTCGACCGTTGACTGAGACAGACCGACGACGCCGAGGATGGAATCATGCGCCGCTCCCGGATCGGCCAGGTCGGGACGATCGTCGCGACCATCGTCGCGTTGCTCGCGCCGTTTGGCCTGGCGCCGTCGTTCGCGTGGGCCGACCGCCCGCCGCCGCTCCCACCCGCGACCGCGCCGGCGACGGCGATCACCCTCCCCGCCTCGCCCAGCCACGACTGGCGCGTGCCCGGCGACGTGGCCGCGGTCGGCGGCGAGTTGTTCGATCCAAGCTGCGTGCCGCTCCGCGCGGTCGGCAGCAACGTCCCGAATCTCCCGTATCACGCTGGCGTGGCGGCAAACCTGGAGTGGATGCGCCAGCACCACGTCCGCTGGGTCCGCGTGTTCGCGACCGGTCACGGCTCCGGTCCGTTTCCCTCGCCGCGGAACGCTACCGACGCCGTGACGGCGCTTCGCGCGCTCCTGGCCCAGGTCGAGACGTTCAATCTGAATCACGATCCCGGGGAGTCGATCTACGTGCTGATCAGCCTGACCGATTACTACCCGCCGGGCGTTCCGGGCGACCGTTACGCGTTCGACCACCCAATTTTCCGACTCAGCCCGGTCTTGCCTGCCCCCTGGTTTCGCCCGGGAGTCCGGAGATTCGATTTCGAGCAGGAGCACGGATTAGGGACCGAGTACGCCATGCCGAATTACGAGGTGTACGACAAGCCATGGGTCGAGCACATCGTGTCCAGTCTGGCGGGAAGCCCGGCCATTCTTGG
>JBOGTX010000816.1:0-1663 GCA_050695695.1 Chloroflexota bacterium | reverse complement strand
TCGCGATCGAGACCTGGAACGAGCTCGACGAGGGCACCGGCATCGCCGACACGATCGAGTTCGGTCGGACCTACATCAATCTGACCCGGACCTACGCCGATGCTTTTCACGCCGGTCGCCGAATCATCGGCTGACGATCCGGGTGGTAGCTCGGTCAAGCCGGCCCGAGCCGCGCTGGCTTTCTCCAGGGCAGGACACGTTGCAACGACCACCGCCGAGTGCTATTTTCTTTCCCGTCGTTTCGGTTGGTTTCATCAGGAATTTTGCCAGGAGCTCAGATGCCAGACCGTCCGCCGAATGTTCTCTGGTACTGTACCGATCAGCAGCGCTTCGACACGATTGGCGCGCTGGGTAATCCGCACGTTCACACGCCAAACCTCGACCGGCTGGTCGGCGAGGGGGTCGCCTTCACCCACGCTTACTGCCAGAGCCCGATCTGCACGCCAAGCCGCGCCAGCTTCCTGACCGGCAAGTACCCGAGCACCGTCCACGTGAATACGAATGGCAACCGCCATTTTCCGCCGGACGAGCGGCTCGTGACCCGGCGCCTCGCCGACGCGGGGTACGATTGCGGTCTCGTCGGGAAGCTGCACCTGGCCGGCGCGGCGAACGGCCGCGAGCCGCGCGTGGACGACGGCTACCGCTCCTTCCAATACAGCCACGCGCCCCGTGACAACTGGCCGCGCGGCCACGACTACGCCGATTGGCTGCGCGAGCAAGGCGAGGAACCGTCCGACGTTCTGAAGATCAAAAGCAACCTCTTCGGCGGACTGATGGAGCCGACGGCCGACGCCGATAACGTTCCCCCGCGCCTGCACCAGACGACCTGGTGCAGCGAGAAGACGATCGAGTTCATCAACCAGCCGCGCGATCGCCCCTGGCTGATCAGCGTGAATCCTTACGATCCCCATCCGCCGTACAATCCGCCCTGGGAGTACTACCGCCGCTTCGATCCCGAGTCGTTGCCCGGTCCGCGTTTCCGGGAGAGCGACCTCGTCAATCAGGCAAGGCTGGCCGCCGTCGACTTCCAATCGAGATCACAGCGCCCGGAGACCTTTCGGGCAAAGCAGATCCAGGCGGCCTACTACGCCATGATCGAGCAGGTCGACGAGCAGCTCGGGCGAATTGTCGAGGCGCTCGAGCGGACGGGGCAGCGCGAGAATACCGTGATCCTGTTCATGAGCGATCACGGCGAGTCGCTCGGCGACCACGGATTGACCCAGAAAGGCTGTCGCTTCTTCGACGGCCTGACGCGCGTTCCGCTGATCTGGTCCTGGCCGGGGCATTTCAAGTCGGATCTGCGAAGCAACGCGCTGGTCGAGCTGACCGACGTTGCCCCAACGCTGCTCGAGCTGGCCGGGCTGGCGATCCCGGAGCGCACCCAGGGCCGATCGCTGCTGCCGATCCTGACCGGCCGGGCCTCGCCGGACCATCACCGCGACCACGTGCGCTGCGAGTACTACGACGCGGTCGACCTTCCCGATCGGAGCTTCGCGACGATGTACCGCGACCGGCGCTGGAAGATCGTCGTCTACCATGGGCATGGCCTGGGCGAGATCTACGATCTGGAGAACGATCCGGACGAATTCGACAATCTCTGGGATAGTCCGTCGCACCTGGCGCTCAAGGTCGACCTGCTACGCCAGAGCTTCGACGCGACCGT
>JBOGTX010000815.1:0-4104 GCA_050695695.1 Chloroflexota bacterium | reverse complement strand
GCCGGTCGGTTGAGCGGCGCGCGGGCCGCGCGCGCGTCGGTGACCGGTGCCGGCAGCGAGCTTGTGCGCCGATTAGCCGGTCCGCCCGCGCGGCGAACGGGCCGGCTCGCCGCCCTGGCCGCCCTGGCCATCGCGGCGTCGAGCGTGGCTTGCCTGCCCGGCGGCCTGGTTCCACCCACCCCGACCGATGCGCCACCGCTCCTGCTCGTTCCAACGTCCACCGCGTCATCGGTGCTCCCGGGCCGGTCCGTGCCGCGGCTCTCGATCGGCCCCCCGCCTCCGCCGGTCGCGTCGCCGATCGTGGCGACAACCGCGCCGGCCACACCCGCGCCATTCGGGCGAGACGCGACCGAGGTTCCCGCGACGACCCGGACCGTGACCGCTACGCCCACCGCGCCCGCCGCGCCGTCGCCAGCCCCGACGACGTCTCCGACCCTTCCGACGAAGACGCTGACGGTGACCCGCTCGCCAAGACCGTCCGCGACCGCGGTGCCACCTGCCCGGGCACCGGCGACACCAAGTCCGGTCAGTGGTTATCCTTTGCCTGCGTCGGCGCCAATTCCCACGCCCGCGCCGGCCGTCGGTTATCCTTCGCCGACCCGCTAGCGCGCGGGCAGCTCGGACCGTCTACGCCGGGGGCGCGGGGAGCAGAGGGGGAGAGCCCGGTGGGAGCGTTGGGGTTGCCGCGGGCGACAACGACGCGGACGGCGAGGCCGGCGACGCCTGGCCGCTGACGGTCGCTCGCCCCGAACCGGGCGTCAGCAGCTCGACCGATACCGGGATGACCCCCGAACGGAGCTCGCCCCCCAGCGACTGAAAGGCGGCCGGACTCAGGTCGAGCACGTCCGGATACGGAAAGCGGCCGGTGTCACGCACGTAGACGGTAATCGTCCGGTTGGTCTCCGGCGAGAAGACCTTGACCGAGCTTCCCAGGGGAAAGGCATTGGACGCCGTCGTGGTGGCGTCCTCTGGATGATAGGTCTGGCCATTCGCCATCGCCTTGCCGACGAAGCCGGGGCCATACCAGGTGGCGTGACCGCTCAGGATGTAGGCGCCCGGCGGCGCGGTCCACGTCCCGGCGGGCGGCGCGATCGGGCGGAGCCGCTTCCAGGGAAAGAGACCGGCGTCCTTGGCGATCTCACCGCCATTGGCGACCGTCACCTCGCCGACGCGCGCCCAGGGCTCGGCGACTTTCCATTCCTGGAGCACCGCGCGCTGAAGGCGAACGACGTACATCGGCCCAGCGTCGATCACCGGCGACATTGGTAAGCCAAACTGCTCCAACGGATCGCTCGCCGACTGGTAGCGCGCGTAGATGGCCGGCCGCGCCCGTAGCAGGTCGACGCGACGTTTCATAATCTGTTGCCAGGTGAGGCCGGCGTCGAACGACGCGGGGAGCGGCCGAGGAACTGAGCGGAAGCTGAGCAGCCAATCGTCTTTTCCGTTTGACGAAAGATCGTCGAAGACGTTGACAAAGTCGAGATCCTGCTTTTCCGAGCGCCACTGCAAGACTGCCTTCTGGGTCGCCTGGGTGACGAACCCGCCCCAGAGAAAGCGTTGGGACACCGGATAGCCCAGCCGGGCAACACCGCCGTGTCGTTGGAAGGCGGTCCACAGCCCGGCCTGGGCATCGTCGACGATCGGGTAGCCCATCGGGCTCGTGCCCGAGGGAAATCCATTCGCTTCGGTGTAGAAGTGGCCGCCCGGGATGGCCCAGTCGAGCGGCGGTATCTTCGTCGTCGGAGCCGCCGGTATCGAGGCCGCGCCGGCCAGCGACGGAGGCGACACCGCGCCGAGAACGATCAGCAAAGCGACCAGGCGCCGGAGAAACGTCATCTGACCCCACGATCTGGGTTCATCTTGCGTGCCCCGGCTCGACCTGTCGAGTGGAAATGCCGTAAAAGGTGGCGCGCGACTTGCCACCACGCATGAATCCGTCGAGGGAGGGAGCATGGCAATCGAACGCGGAGTGCCCGACTGGCATGGGATCCGCGCGGCACTGATCGCCCTGAGCTGGGGGAGCGGCCTGACCCGCGAGGAAATGAAGAATCAGTCGGCGGCCTTGCGAGCGACGTCGGTCGTGGATCTGCTACCGCCCGAATTCGTCTTTCCCGGCGCCGGGTCGGTCATCAGCTATTTCGAGCAAATCCAACGCGAGGGAAGGATCGAGCTCGCGGAGCTGGAACCGCCCCAGGGGTACACCGATCGCTCGACGACCGGGCTCACCGTCCCGGCGTACCGCTATCCACCGAGCGTCGGAGGCGGGTACGGCTCGGGAAACACCGGATCATCCGCGCAGACCGGCAAGGGGCGGGAGGGAACCTCCGACCGCGAGTGGTGGACCTAGCTCAATGCCGACTGCTCTGACGCCGTAATCGATCGCACAGGATCTCGTACTGGTGGAGAAGGTTGATCCACTTCATCTCCAGCCGCGCCAGCACCTCGTGATCGCCTCCGGCTTCCTTTTGGAGGCGAACGATCTCCTCGCCCTTGCGCAGTCGCGCTTCGAGCGTGCGAATCTCATCGGTCAGAGAGCGAGCGGCGACGTTGTCGATCGAAGAAGCCGGCGACGGCTCCGCCATGGCACCCGCCTCGCTGTGTGTTAATTCCACCTTGCGCCCAAGTGGAGCGGAGGAAATGAAAGGATAGACTCCACCCAATCGGATTATAGCAAGTCATCTGGGGCTGTCAAGCGAACTGGGAGCCGGCCGTCGCAGCTCGCGATCGGCTCGGACTCATTTGCAAATCTCTGATCTGCCCGCTATAATGTTGGCGGTTTATTGCCGCGAACTGGGAGTCGAGAGGCTCTCAGTTCTTTTTGGTCCTAGCACCTGAACCAGAGGCACGCCTGATCCGAAACCGGTCGAAGCCAATCTGGAGCTCGATGTCTCTCGTGGGAAGGAGAACGAACGCATGCACGATAAGCCGGTGTTTCTCACGCCGGAGGGGCGGGCAAAGCTCGAAGCCGAGCTGAAGCACCTGCGCGAGGTCCGCCGCCCCGAGGTGGCCGAACGAATTCGTGCGGCGAAAGAGTTCGGCGACACGATCGACAACGCCGAGTACGAGGAGGCCAAAAACGAACAGGCGTTCGTCGAGGGACGCGTCCTGACGCTCGAAAAGCTCCTCTCGCACGCGGTGGCGATCAACGCCGACCACAGCTTGCACGACGCGGTGCGGCTCGGATCGACCGTCACCGTCATCAACGACGACGGCGAGAAGGAACAGTACACCATCGTCGGCTCCGCCGAGGTCGACCACCGGGAGGGAAAAATCTCCAACGAATCACCGGTTGGCCGCGCCCTGCTGGGCAAGCGCTCCGGCGACGTGATCGACGTGTCGATTCCGGCCGGGGTCCTGCGACTTCAGGTCAGCGCGATCGACTGAGCGAGGTCAGCCAGGTGTCGGCCGAGGGAGCTCATCCAGACAACGGAAATATCGACGATCTGGTTCGTCAGCGGCTGCGAAAGCTCGAAGCCCTCCGGGCGCGCGGCATCGAGCCCTACCCAACCACTTTTCGGCGGACGGTCGTCAACGGCGAAGCGGTCGCCGACTACGATCGCCTGGCCGGTCAAGAGGTCTCGGTCGCCGGGCGCATCGTCAGCCGCCGGATCATGGGTCGAGCGAGCTTCAGCCACATCCAGGACGGCACCGGACGGGTCCAGCTCTTCCTGAAGGAGGATGTTCTGGGCCCCGAGGAATACTCGGCGTTCCGCGACCTCTACGATCTTGGCGACTTCGTGGGGGCAACCGGAACGTTGATGAAGACTCGGGCCGGCTAGGTCAGCGTTCAGGCGCGGAGCCTCACCTTGCTTGCCAAGGCACTGCGCCCGCTTCCCGAAAAGTGGCACGGCCTCGCCGACGTCGAGCAACGCTATCGGCAACGCTACCTTGACCTGATCGTGAACCCCGAGGCGCGCCACATTTTCAAGACCCGAAGCGCGACGGTCTCGGCGGTGCGTCGCTTCCTGGAGGATCGCGGCTTCGTGGAGATCGAGACGCCGGTCCTCCAGCCCATCTACGGCGGGGCGACCGCTCGGCCGTTCACAACGTACCATCACGCCCTGGACCGCGAGCTGTTTTTACGGATCGCGACCGAGCTCTACC
>JBOGTX010000814.1:0-11076 GCA_050695695.1 Chloroflexota bacterium | reverse complement strand
GTCGCGGCCGGCGCCGCTGGCGCGGTGGTCGGACTGGCCGGCGCGGCGGACGAACACGCCGCGAACAGGGTCGCGGCGCCGATCGCTCCGGCCGAGGCCAGGATGCGACGGCGCGAGATACGACGGTTGCGAATCACGAGTCTCCTCCAATGCTATCCCGAATCGAGGAAGTCACCTCGGTCGGGCGCCACTAACTCCAGATGCGTCGGAATTATATCGCGGGTGTCAACGCGGGCCCGGCCGAGCCGTTGGTGGGAGTCACCAAGGGGAAAAACACCCCAGGAGAGTTCTGGAAATCCCGGCGATTCGGTAGTACTTTTGCCCTATTGCCGGAGCCGCCGCCGCGCGAAACTGGAGAAGGTAAGGCGAGCAGTCGAATGGGATGGCGAGATGCGTCAGCCGGGCCTGGATTGGTTTGTTGTCGAGGTTGGGGTGGTGGTGGTTTGCGCGGTGGTTGTCCTGCTGATTTTCCCTCATCAGAAGGTGATGGACCTCCTCTCGAACCCGGCTTCGATTCGAGCGTACGGTCAGCTCATCACCGAAGTACTACTCCGGGGTCGTTCCGCCGTCGTCGCCAACTGGCTGTTCGCCTTTCCGATCGGTGTCGCGGTGAGTTACCTCCTCCTGGTCGTCTCCGGTCCACGGCGCGCCGGCCTTTAGTCGCTTTCGGCCGGCGACCCTCCCCTGACGGGTGACGGCGTCCGCGCGAATCGGTCAAGGTACCCCGATTCGTCCGGACGCCGTCGATTTTTTACCAGCCCGGAACGCGCAGGAACTCGGCGCGATCGCGGATCGCGTGCTCGATCCGGTCGGCCAGCGACTGGAGATCGTTCGACGCGGAGTCGTTCCAGTCGCCCGGCGTGAGGGCGAGAATCGCGTCGCGTAGCTCCTTGCACGGACTGATAAGGTTGTAGTCTTGCTGCAAGAGCTGCAGGAGCGTGGCGCGCTCGCCGCGGAAGCGTTCCCAGACGCGGTCCTGGGTGGGGACCGACATCGAGCGGATGCGAGTCGCGAGATCCTCCACCCGCTGGCCGAGCGTCGCGATCTCGCGAAGCTGGGCCATGCGCTCGGCCGGCGGGCTCGGGTTCTCGCGGGTCAGCGGCGGGATGAATCGCTTCTGAAAGCTGGTCCGCAGGTCGCGCAGAGCGTTCTGTCCGTCCGAGAGCATCTCCGCCGCCTTTTCCCGAACCAGCAGATCGTCCGCCCGCGCCCGATTCTTCCCCTCGTACAGGTTGTAGCCGTAGCCGGTGAGCAGGTTGGTCAGCGTGTGCTTGATCGGGTCGAGGGCCATGTCATGGTGCTCCGTCGGTTCCCTTGGCCGGGGCGATCGCGGCGCGCGGCGCCGGGGTGCTCAGCTGCACGTTCGGCATGGCGCCGTTGATCTGGAACGGCTCGCCCACCGCCATGTTGGGCGCGGAGATCACGCCGTGCTCGGCCATGATCAGCGCGGTATAGTAGCGGACGGCGTCGAGCTCGCTCAGCCCGAACGCCTTCAGCGAGATCAGTCCGCGCATGCGCTCGTCGCCCGGGAAGACCAGCACCTTCACCATGTCAAGGGTGATCCCGTACGCCGCCAGGAACTCCTGGAGGTGCTGGTGAACGATCTCGGCCAGGTCGTGAATCTTCTCGTTCACCTGTTCCAGTGGCGTCACCTGGACAACCTGATTGATTGCCTGCTCGACGACCGGTCCGGCGTAGGCGTTGACGTCGTCACTGGTCAAGACGTGGCCGCGATACGGCATATGCTGGACAACCTTGACGGCGTCTTCTTTCGTCTCGACGTGGATGTAATAGTCGACGTCGTACTTCATCATCGCCAGCTCGCGGGAGAGCGCGGTGCCCGAGGTTTTCAGGACGAGCTTGGACCGGCTGATGTACATCGCCTCGTACTGCCAGGGGCTCTGACCGCCGTAGAAGGCTTGCTGGAACGCGCCGAAGAGCACCTTCTGGGGCGTTTCGACCGGATACTGGCCGGTCTCGTAGACGTTGATGATCGCCCCGCGTGACTTCAGCACGCAGAAGTGATTGCTTTCGACCGTGAGCAGCGACTGGTTCATGATGTCGTTGTTCGGATAGTGCCAGAGCAGGATGTTGGGTCCCATCACCTCTTCGCCGTTGGCACTCAGCGTCGAGATCACGTTGCGGAAGGCCATCGAGATCCACCTCCATGCGTTTCAAACGTCCGAGCCAATTTTCGGCCGGGGACTATAGTACAGCATGATCGGTGGCAAGGATAGCCGCCCGGATGGGCCATCCTTAGAACGGAAACCCCTTGACGCCCTGGCAACCGAGCAACGCCGCGATCTCGCCGAGGTGGGTCAGCTTGTGCGTGACCAGGGCGAGCGATAGGGTAGCAAGGAGGGTGCGCCGGCCGCGCGGCGTGTCGATCTCCTTTTGGAGCGAGTCGGAATCGAGCCCTTCGAGAAACTCTCGGGTGAAGGTATGGACCTCGGCGGCGTAGGCACGACAGGCCGGGAGATCAGGGACGGCGATCGGCGACCAGACCGCCCCGGGATCGAAGTGGAGGCGCGCGCCCCATTCGCCGGTCTCGAAGACCGTCGGCTGGCCGGCGCTGGCTCGGTGCGTGAGACGATCCTCGGTGGACGCGACGTGAAGAAACGTCGCGACGATTGGGTTCGTCGTCGAGCCTGCTGGCTTCCAGATCGCCTGCTCGACCGTGACCTCGGCGAAAACCTGGGTCAGCAGGTCATGCGACCTTGCCACCTGTTCGCGCAGCAACACCAGTGCATCCATCGTCCCAATAACCCTCCGTGAAAATCGCGACGAGTATAGCAACAGGGTGGGTGGCGTCAAGGCCGGGCCGTCGCATGGGCGCGCGGCCATGCCACCGGCGACCGGCGCGCCCTCCGTTGCGCACGTGTGCACCGGTCGCGGCCGTGATGCGCCCGGTGCCACCACCGCCCTCGCCCGCTAATCGCCAGGGATGCCCGCGCGCCGCTTCCACCGGGCCATCCAGCGCGCGATCCGATCGAAGTGGTCCGACCGGAGCCAGACGCCAGGTTGTCCGAGCCTGGGCGCGAGGTCGCGGAGCATCACGACGCCGGCCCAGGCGAGAAAGAGCTCGAGATCGCCGACTGGCCCGGCGGCTTGCCGGTAGCCGTCGCGCCAGGCCCGCGCAAGGCCGGCCCGGACACGCGGCGTGAGGATCGATTGGGCGTCGTCGGGGAGCGGCAGGACGCGCAGGATCGTGTAGGTCCGAGCCAGGTCGGCGCGCGGGTCACCGACGCGCGCGTTCGCCCAGTCGATGATCCCGGTGACCCGGCCAGCGTCGAAGAGGACGTTGAGTGGGTGGAAATCCAGGTGCAGCAGGCGGTCCTGGCTTCGGGCGACGGATCGGAGACGCGCGCGAAGGGCTCCCTGGTTCGGGCCGGCCCAGTCGATCCAACGCTCGGGCTCCTCGCCGGCCGCGGCCGGTACTCTCACCTGGTGAATCCGCGCCTGCATACGTCCGAGCTCGATGCCTAGATCCCACGCCCGGTCCGGACGCTCCCGCAGCGCCTCGACCAGCGGGCGGCCAGCGCACCAGGACAGGAGCAGCGCCGGCCGCTCGTTCCAGGCGCCGACGGCGTGGATCGCGGGAACCGGGATCCCGCCGTCCGTCGCGAGCCGCATCGCCCGGATTTCGCCAAGGCAGGTTGCTTCCTGGCCGGCGCGGAACACTCGCAGGGCGAACGATCGGCCGCCCCACCCGATTTTCCAGAGCGCGGTGTCCCAGCCGCCGGCCACCGGCGTTGCCGACTCGGCCCCTTCGATACCGAGGGCACGCAAGACCTCAAACGGATCCATGCCGGACCCCGCCCATCAGCTCGACCGGGCGGTTCGGCGCCTGGCCATCGCTCGGCTGGAAAGTCTTGACCAGATCGATCCAGGCCGGCTGTTTGACGAACCCCAGGCGCTCGTTGATCGCGAGCATGCGCAGATTGTTGGACTCGTTCCAGGTGCGAATGACCGGATGGCCGTGGGCACGGGCGTAAGCAATCGACCGCAGCTTCAGCGCCAGCGCGATCCGCCGTCCGCGGTATTCCTGGCGAACGCCGGTCAGGCCGGTGAACAGGTCAGCGTTGCCCCGGCTCGACCACAGGGTGCTGAGTCCGACGTAGGCCGTCCGATCGACGGCGACCAGATAGGCTTCGGGCAGCAGGTTCGGGTTCTGGAGGGTGTGCTCGAGGAAGAACTCGAAGCTGACCCGGGTTGGCGGCTCGGGCTGCGGAACGTCCTGGTCGAGCAGCCATTCGAGCTCGTACAGCTTCTGATTGCGCTCCGGATCGCGTTCGAGCTCACGCAGGGTCATGATCTCGAGGCCCGCGGCGCGAAGCCCCCGCTCGGCGTCCTGGAACGGGGTCGGGTCGAATCCGGTGACGTCCAAACGCGACTCCCAGGACCGAACGTCCTCGACGAACCCACGATTCAGCAGAAACTGCACACTGTGCAGCTTGTCCTCGCGCGCGCCCGAGCGGATCAGCAGCGGATCGAGAGGCAGGATCAGGTCGACGAGCTGCTGGTAGAGCTGTGAGCCGACCCCTCGACCCTGGTGGTCAGGGTGGACCGACAGGTCCATCCAGAACTTTCGCGGGTGATACCAGCCGGCCGCGTGACCGCACTGACCGATTCCGACGACGGTGCCGTCGCGCTCGGCGAGCCAGCGGTCGAACCGGCACTTCGGGTCGCGGTGCTCGTCGTAGAAGCGCAGCTCCTCCACGGTGTCCGGATAGTCCGGGTACACCACGTTGAGCAGGTCGATCGCCGACGGATAGTCGTCTAGCGTGAAAGGGCGGATGGTCAAAGTCATTGGGCGCTCTTCTCTACGTGGGGGCCAGCGAAAAGTGGGTATGGACGGCGAGCCATCGACCGTTCCGCGACGTCAGGATCACCGTCGCCCGGCCCGGCCGCGCGAACGAGCTTCCATCGGCTCGCATACCCCGCGAGCTCCAGGGCACGATCGCGACCAGGCCGCCGTCGTCGCCCAGGCAGCGCACCTCGGAGAGTCGGAAGCTGAAATCGCGGATCCTCGGCCAGACGTGGCGCCACTGGTCCCTTTCGAGCCCGTCGCGCCCGGCGACGATCTCGGCATGGGTGCCGAACGCGACGACGTCGTCGGCAAAGTAGCCGCGCGCGCGCTCGAAATCGACCGCGCGGACACACGCCTGAAATTCACTCAGCCAGCGTCGGGCAACGTCCAATCGTCGGGCCTCGTCTGATTCCATGGTCCCTGCCTGGTCGAGCCGAATCGTCAGGTGAATATCGCACGTGCCGAGGCAACCTGTCAACGCGAGGGACGGGACGGGCCTCACCCCCGTCCCGGCGTGGTTGGGGCAGCGGCGCGCCCTTCAGGCCCCGGCCTTCACCGGCTCGGCCTTGTGAGAAACCATCACTTCGTCGACGAGGCCGTAGGCTTTGGCCTGCTCGGCGTTCATGAAGAAGTCGCGGTCGGTATCGCGGATAATCCGCTCGTGGTCCTGACCGGTGTGCTTGACGAAGATGCCGTTCAGCAGATCGCGCAGGCGGAGCGCCTCGCGCGCCTGGATCTCCATGTCGGATGCCTGACCCTCCATTCCCCGCGCGATCAGGGGCTGGTGAAGGTGAATCGTCGCGTTCGGGAGCGCGTAGCGCTTGCCCCTGGCCCCGGCCGCGAGCAACACGGTGCCGAAGCTCATCGCCATGCCGACGCAGATGGTCGAGACCGGCGCGCGCATCAGCTGCATCGTGTCGTAGATGGCGAGGCCGGCGTAAATCACGCCGCCCGGCGAGTTGATGTAAAGACTGATGTCTTTCTCGGGGTCTTCGCGATCCAGGTAAAGCAGTTGCGCGGTGATGACGTTCGCGACGTGATCGTCGATCGGCGTGCCCAGGAAGATGATCCGTTCCCGAAGCAGCAACGAATAGATATCGAACGCACGCTCGACCCGACCGGTACTCTCGACGACCGTCGGGACGATGCTCAGGGGTGACTGCAAGCCGGACACTGGTCGTGCCTCCTCGTTGATAATCAGCGCAGAATGCTGGACGCGGCGCGGATCAGGTGGGCGATCGCCTCGTCTCGACGGCGGTCGCCGGACGCCTGATAGTGAAGCTCGACGCCAGGCGCCAGGGTTACTCGACGCCAGACCTCACCGGTCGGCTCAGCCGGACGTGGCACGGTCGGCGCTGGTCCCAGCTGAAACGCGACCTCACCGGGCCAGCACGCCGCCTCGAGCTGACGCGCGGCGGGCAAGGCGGCGCCCGAAGCCAGGAACGCGCCAGGCGCGGGAGATGACGGATCGATCGGATATCTGGCTGGCGCCAACGCGGCAGCCAGGAACGGCGCGATCGCGCCGATCGCGTCGCCGGTCGCCTCCTCCGCGGCCGCCTCAGCGGCCAGCGCGCGCCGCTCGGCCACCGTCATCGCGCTCAGGCGGTGCCGAATCTCGCTCAGCGGTAAGAACGCCAGCTTCAGCCGCCGAATCGCTTGAAGCCACAGGAGATGCTCGGCGGTGTAGGCCCGCCGCCGGCCCCGTCCACCGGGCGCCGGCAGCAGCCCTTCCGCGACGTAATAGCGAATCGTTCGCCGGGTGAGACCCGCCTGCTCGGCGAGCTCGGCGATGCTCAACCGGTCGGAGATCTCGTCGTTCATCGACCCGCGGCCTCAGCCAACTCGGATGACGGTATTATACAGAGTTACGTCACGCTGTCAATCTTCACGGCGCCTGGCCCGTTGCACACGTGCGCATTCGGTCGGCTACCGGCGCGGTCTCCGACCATTCGGGGATCGATCGGTGCCATCGTCGGTCCCGGCGAATCCGTAGAGCTCCAGAATCTCATCGAACTGGCGCTGGAGCTCGGCGGCCAGTCGCCGCTGCTCCCACATCGCCTTCAGTCGCACCTGGCGGAGGTCGTCCGGAAGCGCGCCGAGCTCGGCGCGGAGCGAGGCGCAGCGTGGCCAGAGGTCCTTGGGCACGGCGTGCAGCAGCGGTTCCCACGACACCGCCGCGCGCTGCCGCTCGGTGTCTTCCTTCGCCAGGCGCGCCATCACCCGGCGAACCGCGTCGCGATCGCCGCTTCGGGCGACCTGAACGAGGCTGTTCGCTTCGCGGGTCGTCAATCCCCGCTGGGCGATGAAGCGGACGATCTCGCCCTGATCGGCCGGGGCGAGGCCGGTCACCGCGCGGAGCTGGCCCTCGGAAAGCCCGAGGCCGGCCTCGCGCGCTTCGGGCGAAAGCCGGTTCAGGTAGATCAGATTGTAATAGTAGCGCTGGCTGATGCCGGCCAGGTCGCAGATCCGCCGCCGGACCTCCGCCGCGACGTCGCGCTCGGTCGGCGACCCGGCGCGCGGCCCGTCGTCGTTCTCCGACTCCTGGTCCTCACGCTCGGCGCCGACGAGCTGGTCGACCACGAGCTCGTGGCAGGATAAGCCGCGTTCGTCGCGGACCCGGCGCTCGACCAGTCGCGCGAGCCGAAGCAGCCAGCGTCCTTTCTCCAGGGCGGTCAGGTCCTCGCGCTGCAGGTTAACGACCAGTTGGCGCGCCGCGGCGTCGACGTCCGAGGGCTCGTCCAGCAGTCGGACCGGAACCCGGTCGAGACCGGCCAGTAGCGAGGCCAGCGTCCGGCGATGGCCATCGCGCACGATGTGTCGGCCGTGCGCCTTGACCACGAGGAGCGGCTCGAGCACTCCTTCCGCGGCGACCGTCCGCGCCAGATCGGCGATTGCCTGGAGAACTCCTCGGTAGTAGGGGTGGCCGTCGGCGACGCGCTTCAGCTCAGCCAGCAGCTCGGCCGGCCGCGCGCGATCTTCCTCGATCAACCGGGCCAGAACCTCGTCCGGTACGATCTGGCGGGGCTGGTCGTCGAGCCAGATCTCGTCGATCGGCAGGTCGATCAGCCGACCCGACTCGTCGTCGGTCGGAGCCTCGGGGAAGAGCATCGCCACGTCATCGCGGCGGAGCAGGTTGCGCTGTTGAAACTGCTTAGGCTTGGCGGTGCGCGCCATAAATCACCTCCGCGATCTGACGGTAGGCCGCGGCCGCGTCGGCGGCCGGACGGTAGCGACTCAGCGGCTGCCCGGTGGCCGAGGCTTCCTGAATCCGAATGCTGTTGCGAACCTCACCCAGGATCTGGACCCGTCCGGCCAGGGTGGCGCGCAGGTCTTCGATCACCCCCCGGGTGAGGGTCGGGCGCGCATCCACCTTGGTCAGTACGACGCCCTCGATCTCGAGCCGGGGGTTGAGCTTGGTCCGGCGGACCCGAGCGACGGTCTGGAAGAGCAGTCCGACGCCAACCGTGACCAGCGGCTCCGGCGCGACCGGCACGACGCAGGAGTCGGCGCAGGTCAGCGCGTTGATCGTCAGGAGGGAGAGCGAGGGCGGGCAGTCGACGAAGACCCAATCGAATTCGCCAAGCAGCGGCGCGAGAACCTCGCCAAGGACGTACTCCCGCCGCACTTGATTCGGCAGCGTGACCTCGGCCGCCGACAGGTTGATGTTGCTGGGAATGAGCTTGAGCCAGGGATCGATCGCCAGGATCGCCCGGCGCGCGTCTGGCGCCTCTTCATTCTCCATATATTGACAGATCACCGTGTAGATTGTCTCGGTCAGCTCATCTGGCCGGTAGCCGAGCGACGCGGTGAGCGACGCCTGAGGGTCGAGGTCCACCAGCAGCACCCGTTCGCCCCGGTCCGCCAGCGCCGAGCCCAGGGCCTGAGCGGTGGTCGTCTTGCCAACGCCTCCCTTCTGATTGGCGACGGCAATGACCCGCGCGCGGCGCTCGCCCGGGCGTGGCTCATCCGCCGGGGGATCGATCCGGGCCACCTCCGGCTCGCGGGCCTCTGCGCGGTTGAGGTCGCTCAGCTTCACCCGGTAGCGATTACCGGCGCGGATCGCGGGAATTCGCCCTTCGCGGCACCAGCGCTGCATCGTCTTGGGGTGTACTTTGAGATAGCGGGCCGCCTCGTCGGCGGTGACCACGTCTTCCATCGCCTGCCCTCGTCGCGTGCTACCATCGGTCATCCGGGGTAACGCAAGGGCATGATAACAACGCTCCACGGCCGGTGCAACGGCGTCGGTCGTGCGAATTCCATATGAACGCCGCGCGGCCGAGCCGCCGTGGACTCATTGACTCCCGTGGCGGCGCCAGGTAAGCTTGGACTCGAGCGACAGTCTGAAGCGCGATGAACTTCAGGAATGAATCAGACGGAGGATGCGATGACGTACCAGAGCACGACGCCAAATCCACGGTGGAGCGTGCCCGCTCGCGGCTGATGTCGTCTGACTCCAGATCATCACGAGCCGTGGCGGCTCCTTCCGAGCCCACGGCTTTTTCGTGCTCTCTCGACCCGATGCGACGACGGCGTCGCCTGGGATGATGGGCGGCCGTGGGTCTGGCCGGTCACCCCTGGCGATGCAATCGTGTTGGATCGAGGGAGTTTCGATTGATCGATCTTGCCGCCGCCCAGTACTGGCGGTTCCTCGCAACCTATCTCGGCCCCTTTCGGGGCCGCGTTGTCGTCCTCGCGTCGCTGCTCTTGAGCGGCGTCGGGTTGCAGCTCCTGAGCCCGCAAATCGTCCGGGCGTTCATCGACGCCGCCCAGCAGGGTAGCGCGGACTCCAGCCTGGCGCGGATCGCCGGGCTCTACCTCGCGGTCGCGGTCGTCACCCAGCTGGTCGCGGTGGGCGAGACCTACGCCGCCGAGAACGTCGGCTGGCTGGCGACCAACGCGTTGCGCGCCGACCTTGCCCGCCACTGCCTCGAGCTCGACCTTTCGTTCCACACCGCGCACGCGCCGGGCGAGCTGATCGAGCGGGTCGATGGCGACGTGAGCGCGCTGGCGAACTTCTTCTCCCGCTTCATCCTGCGCATTCTCGGAAACGGCTTGCTCCTGATCGGGGTGCTGGCGCTGCTCTTCCGGGAGGACTGGCGAATTGGCCTGACCCTCCTCGCCTTCGCCCTGATCGCGACGGCCGTCCTGGCCAGCCTGAGCCAGGTCGGCGTGCGCTTCACGATCGGCCGCCGGCAGGCCAGCGCCGAGCTCTTTGGATTCCTCGAAGAGCGCCTCGACGGGCGGGTCGACCTCCAGGCGATCGGCGCCCGCGACCACGTCGTGGAGTTAACCCACCGGCGACTGGGGCGCCTGACCGAGCAGGCCGCGGCGGCGGCGCGAATCTCCGGCGGTCTGAGTGGCGCCACCACCTTCTTGTTCGCCGCCGGTTCGGTGCTGGCCCTTGGGATGGGCGGCCTGCTCTACCTTCGGGGTGAGATCACCCTTGGCACGGTCTACCTGCTGTTCCAGTACACCGCCATGCTGAGCGAGCCGCTCGGCCAGATCACCCGAGAAGTCCAGGATTTTCAAAGCGCTGGGGCCAGTCTGGTGCGCGCCCAGCAGTTGCTCGACCAGCCGATTCGCCTCCGAAGCCGGGCGGGCCGCCATTTGCCGCCGGGCGCGCTCTCGGTCGCGCTCGATCAGGTGACCTTTGGCTACGACCCGGCCAGGCCGGTCTTGCGTGACGTGTCGCTTCAGGTCGAACCGGGCGAGGTGCTCGGCCTGCTCGGGCGGACCGGCAGCGGCAAGTCGACGCTTGCCCGACTGCTCTTTCGGCTGTACGATCCGGACCAGGGAGCGGTCCGCCTCGGAGGGATGGACCCGCGTGACGTCTCACCGGGGGATCTACCGGCCCGGGTCGGTCTGGTGACCCAGGACGTCCAGCTCTTTCGGGCGACGCTGCGCGAGAACCTCACCCTGTTCGACCCCGCCGTGCCGGACGCCCGACTCCGCGAGACGTTGTCGCCCCTTGGTCTGGGCGACTGGTTTCAGGCGCTGCCCGCTGGCCTCGACACCGAGCTGGGACCCGGCGGCGTGGGAGTGTCGGCCGGCCAGGCCCAGCTCCTCGCGTTTGGCCGGGTGTTTTTGAAGGATCCCGGGCTCGTCATCCTGGACGAGGCATCCTCGCGCCTCGACCCGGCCACCGAGCGGCTGGTGGAAACGGCGGTCGATCGCTTACTGCGCGGCCGCACGGCGATCATCATCGCCCATCGGCTCTGCACGATCGACCGCGCCGATCAGGTCGCTATCTTGGAGGACGGCCAGAT
>JBOGTX010000813.1:0-7198 GCA_050695695.1 Chloroflexota bacterium | reverse complement strand
GGCGGACTGACCGCGTAGCCCCGCTGCGCGAGGAACTCTCGGACGGCCGCCTGGATAAGCGTGCTGACCGGAAGCGGCAGCCCTTGATCCCGCCGGTATTGCTCCAATGCCTGTTGTAGCTGGTCGGGCAGGGAGATCGTCGTGCGCTTCATGCTGGTAAGTGTAGCATAAAAGTGTCATAATCAGCGGCGTTCGAACAGGAGGGGGTCATCATGGCCGAATGGCAAAGCGGCGACGTCATCGCCAATGGGATCCGGATCCACTACGATCGCACCGGTGGGAACAAGCCGCCGCTGGTGCTCTGCCACGGCGCGACCGACTCGGGGCTGTGCTGGACGCGCCTGGCACGGGCGATCGAGGCGGACTACGACGTGATCATGCCGGACGCTCGCGGGCACGGTCTCTCGGAGGCGCCCGAGAACGGTTATACGTCCGAGGAGCGGGCGGCCGACCTGGCGGACTTCGTCCGGGCGCTCGGCCTGGATCGCCCCGCGGTTGGCGGCCATTCGATGGGCGCCGGCACGGCGGTCACCTTTGCCGCCAATTACCCGGACTTGCTCCACTGCGCGATCCTCGAGGACCCCGGCTTCCGGTCCGGCGGCCAGCCGTCCGAGGAAGAGCGCGTGGCGCGCGCCGCCCAGATGCGCAAGAACGCCGCCGAGCGCAAGGCGATGACCCGCGAAGCGCTGATCGCCCTCGGCCGCCAGCAGAGCCCGACCTGGGCGGAGGAGGAGCTCGGACCCTGGGCCGACGCGAAGCTGAGAGTGAGCCTCGCGTTCTCGGGCGGACTCCGCGGTCCCGAGCGCCAGGCCTGGCAGGATTCGCTACGGAAGATTTCCTGCCCGGTCCTGCTGATCACCGCCGACCCGGAGAAAGGCTCGATCGTCACCCCGGAGACCGCCCAGGAGGCAGCCCGGCTGCTACCCTCGCTCAAGGTCGTTCGGCTGCGCGGCGCCGGCCACAACATCCGCCGCGAGCAATTCGACGGCTACCTGGCGGCGGTCCGAGCGTTTCTGGCGGAGGCGTAGCGACGGCAGAACGAGCCTCACCCCCCGCCCCTCTCCATTGGAAATGGAGAGGGGGAGATGGCGGCGCTCGGCGCCGCTCCGGGTTCCCCCTCGCCATCTCCGATGGAGAGGGGGCGAGGGGGTGAGGCCAGCTCGATGAAGCGCTGGGATCTCCTCAACTACCTGATTCAGACCCGAGGCTACCAGAGCTACCTGGAGATCGGCTGCGATCGGGACGCGACGTTTCGGCGGATCGCCATCGGCGACAAAGTCGGGGTCGATCCGGCGCGCGGGGGGACCTGGCGGGGGACGAGCGACGAATTCTTTGCCCAGAACACCCGCCGGTTCGATTTGATCTTCGTCGACGGCGATCATGACGCCGAGCAGGCCTGGCGCGACGTCGGAAACGCCCTCGACGCGCGCGCGCCGGCCGGCTGCGTCGTCTGCCACGACGCACTGCCGAGGAGCGAGCGGCAGACCCGCGGCAAGGGCGACTGGCGCGGCAACTGGACCGGCGAGGTCTGGAAGGTCATCGCCGGTCTGAGCGCCCGGCCGACGATCGACACCGCCGTGGGCGACTTCGACTTTGGCTGCGCGGTCATCCTGGACCGGCCGAACGGCACGCCGCTCGAATCGACCGTTCCCTGGCAAGCGCTGAGCTGGGACGATTACCGGACCCGGCGCGACGACCTGCTGCGAGTGATGAGCTGGGAAGACTTGCGGACCTGGCTTACGTGGCGAGGCGGCTTGACCTCGGCGCCCTGCCGAGTGGCGGGACGATGATGCTTTCGGGGGTGGGTTTCGGAGACCGGGCGCTTGGGGAACCTCTCTCCCGGCCTCTCCCCGCGTCGGGGAGAGGAGCTTGAGACCAGGGACTGGTGGAGATGCCCGGTATCTCCCCCCTCTCGATGATTCCCGGACCGGGCGCCGGTCTCCGCCCCGAAGCTTCCCTCCCCGCGCCGAGGATGGATCGAGGGAGAGGTCCCTTGTCCCGATGCGCTCGCGGTTCACCATCAGACGGTTGTGCTATAATCGCCGCGCCGGCAGCCGTTGCTGGGCCGATTCCCCGGCTGCCTGGCCCTGGGGCTTGTCAGGGGGATTTGCGCCTGATTCCTGACGTCCACTCCGTCATTGAGGTGGTGCGGATTGTACAAGTTCGATTTCGTCGCCCCGCGTTCGCCGGAGGACGCCGTTGCCCAGCTCCGCGAGCGGGGACCCGGCGGCAAGCTGCTGGCGGGAGGTACCGATCTTCTGTTGCAGACCAAGGCGCGGGTGACCAAACCCGCGTACGTGGTGGACCTCAGCCACCTCCCCGAGCTCGAACGCCTGGAGCACCACCGCGGCGAGGGGCTGTGGATCGGGGCGATGGCGCGAGCGCGGGCGATTCAGCTCTCGCCGCTCTTTCAAGACGGTTTCAGCATCGTCGCCGACGGCGCCGGGCTGATCGGCTCGATTCAGATTCGCAACCTGGCGACGGTCGGTGGCAACCTGTGCAACGCCGCGCCATCGGCGGACGTCGCGCCGCCACTGATCGCGGCCAACGCCCGCGCCGAGATCGTCGGGCCGGATGGCACGCGCACCGTTCCACTGGACGAGTTCTTTCTCGGACCGCGGCGGACGGTTCTGGGACCAGCCGACCTCTTGCTGGGCGTCCGGGTTCCGGAGCCCGCGCCGCGCAGCGGCGGGCACTATCTCCGACACACCCCGCGCCAGGAGATGGACATCGCGGTGGTTGGCGTGGGATCGGCGATCACCCTTGACGACGAGCGGTGTCTCGAGGTGCGGATCGCCCTGGGGGCGGTCGCTCCGACGCCGATCCGGGCCAGGAGCGCGGAAGCGGCGCTGCGCGGGCAGAAGGTCACGCCGAATCTGATCGAGCACGCGGCGCGCCTGGCCGCCGAGGAAGCACGCCCGATCTCCGACGTGCGGGGCAGCGCGACGTTCCGTCGGCACCTGGTCGAGGTGCTGACCCGCCGCACGCTGACGGTCGCCTGGAACAAAGCGAGGCAGGGAGGAACCGGTCGATGAACAAGCATCCCCTGGTCATGACGGTCAACGGCGAGCCCACCGAGGTGATGGTCCAGCCGTACCAGACGCTGCTCGAGGCATTGCGTGAAGACGTGGGAATGACCGGTGCCAAAGAAGGCTGCGGCACCGGCGACTGCGGCTGCTGCACGGTGATCCTCGACGGCAAACCGGTGACGTCGTGTTTGGTACTGGCGTTGCAGGCGGAAGGGCGCTCGGTCACGACGGTCGAGGGACTGGGCGACGGCGACGCGCTCGATCCGATCCAGGATGCCTTCGTTCGCCACGGCGCCCTGCAATGCGGGTTCTGCATTCCGGGCGCGGTGGTCATGGCGCGCGCCCTCCTCGACGCGACCCCTCGGCCGACTGAAGCGGAGATCCGCTGGGCCATGGCCGGTAATCTTTGCCGCTGCACCGGATACAGCAAGTGGGTCGAAGCGATCCAGGAGGTCGTCGAAGCGACCGCCGGAGGGGTGACGACATGACCGATTCTCTCGCGATTGGCCAGCGACTCGAGCGCGCCGAGGGGCGAGACAAGGTGACCGGCCGCGCCGCCTACGTCGCCGACGTCAAGCTCCCGGGGATGCTCCACGCCAAGCTGCTGCGGAGCCCGCACGCGCACGCGCGAATTCGCTCGATCGACGTCGAGCGCGCCCGGGCGCTGCCCGGCGTGCGCTGCGTGTTGACCGCGAAAGACCTGGACCGGATCGAGCGGGAGCCCGCGTCGCGCGCCCGGGCGATCCTGGCGGTCGATCGGGTTCGTTACCACGGGCAGCCGGTCGCGGCGGTCGCCGCCGACGACGTCCACACCGCCGAGGAGGCAATCGACCTGATCGAGGTCGATTATGAGGTGTTGCCGGCGGTCGTCGATCCGCTGGAATCGCTCAAGGACGGCGCGCCGCTGGTGCGCGAGCAGGCGATCGAGACGGACGACTCGGAGGCGCTCGCCCACGGCTCGGTCACCGCGGGCGAGGTGAAAATCGCCGGGAACAAGCCGACGAACGTGACCTCGCGCGTCCACTACCACCGGGGGGACGTGGAGGCCGGCTTCGCCGCGGCGGACGTCGTCGTCGAGAAGACCTACCGGATCGGGCAGGTCCACCAGGGCTACATGGAGCCACGCGCCACGATCGCGACCTGGGATGCCCAGGATCGACTGACCTTCTACGTCTCGGCCCAGGGGCAGTTCTCGATTCGCAGCGAGCTGAGCAACGTGCTCGGGATTCCCGAGAGCAAGATCAAGATCCTCGCGATGGAGATTGGCGGCGGCTTCGGCGCGAAGATCCAGCCGATCGTCGAGCCGATCACCGCCTACCTGGCCAGGCGAACCCGGCGCCCGGTCAAGCTGGTGCTCACCCGAAGCGAGGACCTGATCGCGGCGACCCCGGCCCCCGGCTTCATCATGGAGGTGAAGTCCGGCGCGAAGAAAGATGGGACGCTGACCGCGGTCAAGGCGCGGGTCATCATGGATCCGGGCTGCTTCCCGGGCGGGCCGCTCAACAACGCCTGCCTGCTCATCGCCTGTCTGTACCGGTTCCCAAGCCTGGACGTCGAAGGCATCGAGGTGCTGACCCACAAGCCGAGCCAGGCGGCCTACCGCGCGCCGGGCGCGCCGCACGGCACTTTCGCGATCGAGTCGCAGATGGACGCGATGGCCCGGGCGCTAGGGATCGACCGCTTCGAGTTTCGGCTGAAGAACTGCATCGTCGAAGGCGACCTGATGGCGCACGGCGAGCCGTGGCCAAACAACGGAATGAAGCAGGTGCTCCAGGCGATGGCGGCGCATCCGATCTGGAAGAATCGAAAAGCCGCGCCGAATCGCGGGGTCGGCTTCGCGGTTGGCGGCTGGCTCGGCGGCATCCAGCCGGCCAGTGCGTCGGTTCGGATGAATCCGGATGGGTCGCTCTGCGTGATCACCGGAGCGATCGACCTGACCGGGACCAACACGGCGTTCCGGCAGATCGCGGCGGCCGAGCTGGGGCTGGCCGCGGAGGACATCGCCGTGCAGACCGGCGACACCGACAGCGCGCCGTACGCTGGGACCAGCGCCGGCAGCAAGGTGATCTACGCGGTGGGCGGCGCGGTGCAGGCCGCCGCGGCCGACGCGCGCCGGCAGATTCTCGAGATCGCCTCGCACGAGCTCGAAGCCTCGCCGGCTGATCTGGAGATCGCCGACGGGAAGGTGCGGGTGAAAGGCGCGGCGGAGCGATCGGTCGAGCTCTCGCGGATCGGCAGCGCCAGCACCCGCTACGGGGGCAAGTACGAGCCGGTATTCGGTCGCGGCTCGGTCGCGGTGACCCAGCGCTCGCCGGGCTTTTCCGGTCAGCTCGCCGAGGTCGAGGTGGATCCGGACACTGGCAAGGTGTCGATCCTTCAATACGCCTGCGTCCAGGACGTCGGCAAGGCGATCAACCCGACCCTGGTCGAAGGGCAGATGCAGGGGGGCAGCGCCCAGGGGATCGGGATCGGCCTGAGCGAGGAGCTGGTCTACAGCAAAGAGGGGCGCCTGCTCAACGCGTCGCTGCTCGATTATCGCGAGATGACGGCGATCGACCTCCCGAAGATCGACACGGTGATCGTCGAGGTCCCGTCGCCGTTCGGCCCGTTTGGCGCCAAGGGGGTGGGCGAGCCGCCAATCGTCCCTGGCGCCGCGGCGATCGCCAATGCGGTGCGCGACGCGACCGGTCGCGACTTCGCCGACCTTCCGATTACTCCGGATAAGGTGGTGGAGGCGCTGCAAAGGAAGAGCTGAGATCGCCGGTGGTCCGGCCGTCGGGTTCCCGCGCCACTTCAGCTCTGGGTCTTTGGCAGGAGGTGGAAGTCGCTGACCGTCACTCGACGGATCCAGTTGATATGAGGAGGTCGTGCCGGCGAATGAGCTCCAGCGACCGGCCAGGCCGGCGATGATGACGACAGCCCCTGCCAAAAGCTGAGCGATTTTCGATCGCCGCATGAGAGGCTCCTGACGACACGGGTATTGAGAATTTCCCGCGCACTGATGACCGGCATAGGCCGGTCTTTTTTGTTGCCTTTGACGATCCCAGCCAACGAGTGAGGGAGACCACGGAGCGATGAAGCCGGTCCAGCAGCAGACGGAGGTCGACGGGCGAGATTCCGCGTGGATTGGCTCTTCCTCTTGACAAAACGAATATATGTTCTATAGTCTGATGCAGACGATCGTCACGCCGGTCGTTTGGGCAGGACGGGGCGCCCATGGGCGCGATCCATCCCGCGGCGCGGCGTTGTCACCTCTGGATTCTGTCGTCCGTCGGAGAACGCCATCGTGGGCACCACACCACACGCGCACTCCCAACCCGACTCCCTTCCGCCTGCCACTCCGGAAGAGCGCCTCCAGGTCGTCCTGCGTGAGCTGGAGCGTCGCTTCGGTCCCTGGATCGTCTACCGTCTGAAAGATGCCCGCCCGACCCTCCACCCGCGCGCCATCCCCAGCGGCGCCCTCTCGTTGGATCTCGTCCTCGGGATCGGTGGGTATCCGCGCGGGCGGGTCTCCGACATCGTGGGGCCGGCCAGCTCGGGCAAGAGCATTCTCTCCTTTCACCTGCTCGCCAACGCCCAGCGCCAGGGCGGCTTCGTCGCGCTCGTCGATGCCGCCCACCAGGCCAGCTTCGAGCAGATGCGGCGCTGCGGCGTGGATCTCGCGGATCTCTTCCTCGTCGTTCCCGAGACCACCCACGAAACGTTCGAGATCGCCACGCTCCTCATCGAGAGCGGCGGGTTGGACGCGCTGGTGATCGACGGCGTCGCTGATCTGGTCGGGGAGAGCATCGCGGCGGGACGACTTGCCGCGGATGGCCTGACCCGCCTGAGCGCGGTCATGCACCGGACCCCGACCGCCGTGGTCGTGCTGACGCGCCCGCGCCTCCGCCCGGCGGCGATCCCGCTCAGTCGGACCCTGCGCCACGGCGCGTCGATCCGTCTCGCGATCACGCCGCTGCGCCCGCTGCTCCACCCCTCCGGCGATATCGTCGGACTGCGCGTCGCCGTCGTGGCGATCAAGAACAAGCTTGCCCCGGCGGGGCGCCGAACCGAGCTGGACCTGCGCCGCGACCGGGGGATTCATGCCGCCGCCGACCTGTTCGATCTCGGCCGCGCCCGGGGCGTTCTCGACGAGACCTCCCTCGGTCTGTGTTTCGATGGCCGGGTGC
>JBOGTX010000812.1:0-2327 GCA_050695695.1 Chloroflexota bacterium | reverse complement strand
GTATCGAGCTCGGCAAGCAAATCACCCTTCTTCACCTTCTGGTCGGTGTCGACATCCATGTGCAACAGCCGACCCGCCTGTCGGAAGTACATGATCGCTTCTTCCTCGGCGGCCACCCGGCCGAGCGCCTTCACCTGCTGCTCGATCGTTCCTCGGGTCACGGTGTACACCGGCTTGTTGCTTTCGGCCGGCGTAGGGAACGGCGTCGGGGTCGGGTAGTCCTCCGGCAGCTTGGTGCAAGCCGCCGTGAAGAGTAGACCCGATATCATCGCGATTGACGTGAGTCGGCGCGCTAGATGACCCATGAACTCCAGCCCTCCTCTTGTCGCCTTGGCGATTATAGACGATCAGGAAATATCGTCAACTCTAGCCTCAACCCAAAGGGCGACGCGGGAGGGACCCTCACAGTGAAGCATCCCGAATTTTCGGGAATGGCGCCCGGAGGGCATAGGGAAGGGGGCTGGGAGAGGAGCGGGGAGGGAGCTTGCCTCCTGCTCGTTCGTGGTCGATGAGGGCAACCGAGACGGGCAGGAGACAAGCTCCCCACCCCGCGACCCGTCCCCGCCCTGCCCTACGACCTTGAAAATTCGAGATGCTTCATGCTAACGGGAACGGTGTGGAGCGAATCGCCACCGGAGACACAACCCGGCCCCGAGCAAGCCCAGTCCGGTCAGCGCGTCGAGTCCGAACCGAGCGGGTAGCCCTCCGGTGCCGGGCAAATCGGCCGAAGCGGTCGGTCCCCAAAGCACGACTCTCTCCAGAGCGCCCTGGCGACAGTCATAGCTGAACTTCGCATCCGGGAGAGCCTGGACCGAGCCATCAGATCGGATGTCTCGCACGCCCAGCACGAACCCGCTGACCTGATGATGGAAGGTATCGACGTCGACCGGCTCTTGGATCCTTTTGTAGACCAATCGATCGCCGGCCGACTGTTGCGCGACGAGACGCTGCTGGATCGCGGCGATGCCTGTACTCGCTGGCTGCCCCACTTGCGGTTCAATCGTCAGGTACAGATAGGCATCCGGAGTGAACAGGCGACCGGTCCCATTCGCGCTTTGGCGGTTCCATCCCTGAAAAAACAGCGCGACCGCGTGGCGAAAGGCATCGGGCGTGCAGGTCTCCGAGGACGACGACGCGCTGTCCGGTGTCGGCACAACGGCGGCGTTTCGCTCAGCGTCGACCACTACGGGAGAGGACATCGCGTATGCGATCCCGACCACGAGACAGGTAAGGAAACCGGCGCGGATTCTACCCAAAGACATACATACCTCCTACCGACTGCTGGAGGAGCCAGAATGCCAGGACAAGCACCAGGCTCAATCCGTTGACTGTGGCCAGCATCCGTCGGTTGGTTACGAGGTACTGGCGAACACGGGATAAGCGCTCCCCGGACCGGCCGGCGCGAGCCACCGGAACGCTAATCGCGACCACCGAAAGAACCCGTGCGGCGCCATAGGTGCCCATCACCAACCAGCCACTCTGCGGTGTTCCGTACAAGATGGTCCATACGAGCAAGACGTGAAAAGTCGCGAAGGCAATGTGAGTCAATAGACCGAGGCCAAGGGCACTCCCATACCACACCGCAGCAACACGATGGTCTCGGAACAGCCACCAGGTGCGGGACACGCTACGTCGCCGTTCTGGAAAGCCCAAGTTTACCCAGCCCAACTCTCTTGCCGCAGCCATCCCGACCACTATGGCGAAGATTGCGGGCCGGGCTGTGTCGGCCACGCCAACGGGAACGATCCGTTGAAGATTCGCTCCGGCCAATCCGAGAGTCACCCCGAGAGCGGACGACGCGGAAATGCCGCCAATGGCGAAAAGGGCCGAGGTTGAGAGCCACTCTTTGGGCGCCACCTTCACGAGGGGCGTGATCGTTCCGATCATTGAGAGCCCTCAGACAGTGACGAGTTGACTGACACCAACGACGACTGCGAGGAAAAGGACCGGTGCGATGCCAGCCAGATCCAGCGGTGCCTCCACTCCAATCACCTCCCCCAGCCCTGTTCTGAAGAGCGGTTGGGTTTTGATATGAACCCAGAAGCGTGTGGCCCAGGGTGCGCAAACTCTAGCAGGGATAACATGGAGCTAACGGGCGTCGGGCACTGGGTGATTGATTGCCGCCAACTCCCCAGCCGCCGCATACGCAGCCAGTACCGCCGCACGTGCAATCCTGGCAGGTCCAGATGCACGCGTTGACGCAGCAGCTCCAAGAATAGTCGACTTCGCAGTCGGCGGCGCACTCGGAAAAGTAGCAGCCTTGACAGGGGGTACCAACGCAATTCGGGCAGTCGGACTGGGCATGGGCAACTCCTGCCCCCATGAAG
>JBOGTX010000811.1:0-2952 GCA_050695695.1 Chloroflexota bacterium | reverse complement strand
AATCGGAGCACCAGCGGCCCAGAACGATGTCGGCGCATTTCTGGACCATTCGCTCGTTGTAAAACTTTGGCGCCATGGTCTACCCAGCCTCGTTCTCATGCTGTTCGGTCTTCCGAATGAACTCGATCCAATCCTGGCGCGTGCTGATGTCCCCCTGAACGGAGCGCAGGAACCTGATCACGTGAGGATCCTTTACCAGGAATTCGGCCAGGTCGGATGGCACCTTACCCGCCAGGCGAATCAACTCGTCGGCGTCAGCTCCCAGCGTTTCTGCCATCACCTGGATCGTCGGCTCCGCTGGCGGCGGCATGCGCTCGTTCTCGATCTTTGAGAGATACGTGAAGTCGATTCCCGACCTCTCGGCCAGGTCGCGCTGGCTTATCCCACACGCTTTCCGTAACTCACGGATCGTCTTACCAAAAGACTCCGCCATTGATGCAGCTCGCTTACCACTTGCGGTCTCTCGAACTAGGCGCGATGATAGCAGCCATTGAGTTGGTAAGCAAATCAAGGGGAATGCAGAGTGTCCACGGAAACACGCGTCCAGATTGGCGAGACCACCATTGAAATCGTCGCCCAGAACTTATTGCAGATGACCACGCCGGCGATCATGCTCTCGGCGAACAACAATCTCAGGACGAGCCCGATCCACTGGAGCTGGTCCCAAGAGGTCGAGAAGCGCGCCGGCTCCACATATCGCGAAGAGTGTTCGTGGGTGAGCCGATCGGCCGGCCCAACTGGGTTGCCGCAAGGCTGCGCGGCCGTGACCGGAGCCGGGGCACTCTCCACGTCGACGTCCCTGCGCTGGGTCATCCAGGCGATCACCACCCACTACGACAACCATAGCAACCGCCGGCCCGCCACGCCCGAGATTGTCTATCAGGCGGTTCGGGCCGGCCTCGAGAAGGCCGAAGTGTTCCGAATCGACGCCGTGGCCACCTACGTCATGGCGATCAGGAAAGGCTTTAGCTCCGCGTCCGATGACCAGATGGCCGAAGCTCTATTTCGGGCCCTATTCGACCATGCGGCGGTCGCCTCGTCTCTTAAGTGCCTGATGGTATGTGAAACCGACGCGGCGAGGCTCGCCACAGCCGTAACTGCGATGAATCGTGTCGTCCAGACCCGAATAAGCGTTCAACCCAACGTCAAAGCCACCGCTAGGTGGTCAGAGAGCCCGTCATCCGAGGTCGTCGAGGCGGAAGGGCGCGTCGCAAAAAACGACTAACGGCGCTTGGTGAGCGATGAAGTAAGATTGGGTTCCCTCGTCGCCCGCCAAACACCAGTGGTCACAAAATCCCCCCGCCGTCGATGAAGATGACCTGGCCAGTTAGCCAGCTCGCGTGCTCCGAGCAGAGGAACGCCGCGGTTGGGCCGATGTCCGAGGGAAAGCCGATCCGCCCCAGCGGAATGCGTTTCGCCCACTCGTCGCGGTCGTAATCCGGCATGGTCCGGAAGTAGCGCTCGACTTCGACCGCGCCGGGCGCGATGGCGTTCACCCGAATGCCGTAGGCGGCGAAGTGCTTGGCCAGCGAGCGGGTCATGTGGTTGATCGCCGCCTTGGTCGCCGCGTAGTGGGTGTGGTTGATGAATGACCGCGCCGAGTGCACCGAGCTCAGGTTAACGATCGCGCCCTTGATCTTTTGCTCGACCATCACTCGCGCCGCCCGCTGGGAGCAGAAGAACATCCCCTTCAGGTTCACGTCCAGGGTCTGGTCCCACTGCTCCTCGGTCAGCTCGAGCGGCGGGCGCGGGTCGGTGATGCCGGAGTTGTTGATGAGAATATCGATCCGCCCGAACTCTTTGGCCGTGGTGTCGACGATACGGTCGATGTCGGCCACCTGCTGGAGATCCGCGCCAATCGTGATCGCGCGGCGCCCGGACCCCCGAATCTTCGCCGCAGTCTCTTCCGCGCCCGTCGCGCTGGCGTGGTAGACCAGGGCCAGGTCGGCGCCGCACTCGGCCAGGGACTCGGCGATCCCCACGCCGATGCCGGTCCCGGCCCCGGTGACCAGCGCCACTTTCCCGCTGAGGTCGATCGATAATGCCACGGCTCTCTTACTCCCGGCCTGATTTTTCGAAGCCACGATAGCACCGGGAAAGCCGCCGCGTCAATCGCGGGGTCGGTGAGTAGGTCAGGCCCGTTCCCGGCCTATTGACTCGTCAGGTCGCGAGAGTATAGTGTCCCCGGACAAATCCGTATCCGCGCGCAACTGCAAAGGAGGCCTGGTATGCCCATCGGATCAACCAGCAGTCAAATCGGCCGACGACGATTCCTCGGGCTCGCCGCGGGCGCGATCGTGGGAACCGCTGCCCTCGCGGCGTGCTCGTCCCAGCCCGCCGCACCCGCCGCGACCGCCGCCCCGGCTTCGGGTACTACCTCGGCCCCGGCGAGCGCCGCGACGAGCGCGCCGGCGAGCGCCACCGCGGCGACCTCGACGACCAGCAGCGCCGCGGCCCCGGCCGCGACCGCCGCGAGCTCGTCCGAGGCGATCACGCTGTACTGGGACACCTTCCGAGGCGTTGGGACGCCCTGGCCCAAGCTCATGACCGACACCTATCAGAAGCAATATCCGAATCGAACGGTCGTCCTACGCCCGATTCCGATTCCGGGCGGCCAGCAGGAGGCCGAGCCGAAGATGTACGCGATGTACGCTGCTGGAACGCTCGGGGATAACATTTCCTTCGACCCTTCGCACTGGGAGTTTTATCGGGCGGTGCCTCAGGGCGTCCTCTATCCGGTCGATAGCTTCGTCACCCAGGACAAGCTTGACCTGACTCAGTGGTTCAAGCCGTTTATCGATATGCAGAGCTATAAGGGCAAGATGTGGGGGCTGCCAAGCTGGGGCTGGACCGGCCAGGACGGGCTGCACTTCAACGAAGTCGCGCTGGAAGACGCCGGGTTGACCGTCCCCGATCAGAACAGCCCCGACTGGACGATGGACAAGATCCGCG
>JBOGTX010000810.1:0-1587 GCA_050695695.1 Chloroflexota bacterium | reverse complement strand
CCCTCGGGATCATCTCGGCGGTCAATCAGAATACCTTTCTCGATCACCTGGCGATGTTCTTCTCAGTTTTCGGCGTCGCGACGCCGAGCTTTGTCGTGACGACCCTGATGATCGTCGTGTTCGCGGTCGATCTGCACCTGGTGCCGGCCTTTGGCTGGAACGGTATTTTCAGCAAGAACATCATCATTCCGGCGGTAGCCCTGGCCCTGGGACCGATGGCAGTCCTGGCGCGCTATGCCCGCTCGGCCATGCTCGAGACGATCCGCCTGGATTACGTCCGCACCGCCCGCGCCAAGGGCGTGAAAGAGACGCTGGTCATCGTCAAGCACGCGCTGCCGAACGCGATGATTCCGATCATCACCGTGTCGGGGGTGGCGTTCGCCGATCTGATCACCGGGTCTTTCTTCGTCGAGTCGATTTGCGGGATTCCGGGGATCGGTCGTTACTTCGTCAGCACGGTCACCGATAAGGACTACCCGGTCCTGATGGCGGTGATCCTCCTCTACGCCGTGATGATCTGGGTCATGAACCTGATCGCCGACGTCAGCTACGCGCTAATCGACCCGCGAATCGGGAGCGCCTGATGGCAGCGTCGGAGATCGCGCTGGTCGTGGCCTTCGATACCCTTGGCCCGGAACGGGGGTTCTGGGGTGAGGCCTGGGGGCGACTCAAGCACAACCGAGTGGCCATGGTCAGCCTGGTGGTGATCGTCCTGTTCGTTCTGCTCGCGATTCTGGCTCCGCTGGTCGCGCCCTACAACTACGCCGACGGAAATCTGCTGCACGTCACCGAGGGACCGAGCCCGGCTCACCTGCTGGGGACCGACGACGAAGGGCGCGACATTCTCTCGCGGTTGCTCTACGGTGCCCGAGTCTCTCTGGCGGTTGCCATCGCGGCGCAAGCCGTGATCTTGCTGGTTGGCGTCCCGGTCGGGCTGCTGACTGGCTACGTGGGCGGCTGGCTGGATCTGATTCTGATGCGCATCGTCGACGCGGTCTACGCGCTGCCGAACCTGCTGCTCGCGATCCTGATCATGTCGATGCTGCGCAGCAATATCTCCGAGAGCGCCAGGATCACGCCGACTCTGTTAACCGTGCTCGATCAGTTCTCCGGCGGCCTGATCGGCATCTTCATCGTCCTCTGCGTCACTCACTGGCTGACCGTGTCGCGGCTTGTCCGCGGACAAACGCTCACCGCGAAGGAACGCGAGTACGTGGACGCCGCTCGCGCGCTCGGCGCCTCCCACCGGCGGATCGTCTTGACCCACATTCTGCCGCACGTTATGTCGCCGGTGATCGTGGCCGCGACGTTCGGAGTGCCCGGTGCGATCATGCTCGAGGCCGGGCTGTCGTTTCTGGGAATCGGCGTCAATCCACCCATTCCCTCCTGGGGATTGATGATCTCGGACGGACTGGCAAATCTCCAATCACATCCGCATATGCTGACCCCACCCGCGCTTGCCCTGGCCTTCACCCTGCTCGCGTTCACTTTTCTCGGCGACGGCCTGCGCGACGCCATGGACCCTCGGATGAAGTGACGAGGCCCGTCCCGGCGCGACAAACGGGCATGCCAGACACCATTTGACAC
>JBOGTX010000809.1:0-4529 GCA_050695695.1 Chloroflexota bacterium | reverse complement strand
CGTAGAGGACTTCCTCGACGCCGGGGTGGTTGTGGCGGACGTGGCCCTTGCCCGGCTCGAGAATGACGACGCCGGCCGCGATGTTCTTCGCGTTGGTCACCCTCGGCTCGCTCAGCCACTTCAGGGTTCCCCAGTCGAACACCTGGGTCTCGACGTCGTCCGCCGAGACGAATCGTCGATCGTCGTTTGGCATGTTGTGTCTCCCTGTCGAAGGCGTTCGAGACATCGCGACGTACTCCAAAAAGGTGCTACGTGCACTGTATCAGAATTAGGAGGTATTCTGACACAATCACCGTACCAGGAGTTGGGGTATGGGGCCGCGACCGCCTCGCCCCGACGAGCCCGTCGTTTGATTTTCGGACGACTCGATTGACCGGGAACGCCTTCGCCCACCGGGATAGTCGATGGCAGGTGAAGCTGCACTCATGCTGCCCGCTGCCCATGCCCCTGGTCAGATCCCTCCTCCGGCGCGCTCGAGCCACCCCGAAGGTGATGAAGCCAGGGCAAGACGACGTTCTGGACGAAGATCTGCAACGCCGCGGCAACCGGAACCGAGAGGATCGCCCCGACGCCGCCGTAGAGGGCGACGCCGATTGGGATCGCGATGACGACGACGATTGGCGAGATGCGGACCGCCCGCTCGGCGATCAACGGTCCCAGAATCGATAGCTCGGCCTGGGCAATGACCGCGTAGGCCAGGCCGGCCTCGAGCGCGACCAGGGGCGATTGTAGGAGCCCGAGCAGGACCGCGGGGATCACCATGATGTACTGCCCGAGCGTCGGCACCAGCGCGATGAGGGCGGACATCAGCCCAAACAGCGCCGGCCCCGGCAGGCCGAGCAGCGCGGCGGTTATGCCACTCAGCAGACCCAGGAGAATCATCTGCGCCGCGACGCTCAGCACCCAGGCTCCCATCGTCGCACCTATGCGCGTGGTGAGATCGCGCACCTCATCCCGTCGTCCCGCTGGAAAGAGCTCGACCCAGAAGTCAAGGGTGCGACTCGATTCGATCACCAGAAAGGCGGCCAGGGTGAGGACGATGAAGAACTCGACAATGAACGCGACGAAGCCAGGGATGGCGGAGGCCGCCGAGGCCAGCAGCACCCCGCCGACCTGGCGCAGCTCTAAGGTGATCTGCCCGCGCGACGGGACGAGCTCCGGCGGAAGGTGAAGGCTTCGGACCAGCTCCTGGACAAACGCCAGGGGCGAGCCAGCGATCCGGGGTAGCACGCCGGCCAGGCCAGCGGCTTCGTCGAGGATTAGCCCCCCGACGACGAGAACGCCAACCGCGACCGTCAGTCCGAGAAACAGGTACACCCCGATCACCGCCAGGCCGGATGGAATGTGCCAGCCACCGGGCGGCAAAGCCGGTCTCCGCACCAGATCGATCAGCGGCTTCATCGCGGACGCCAGGATCAGCGCGACCAGCACGATCACCCAGACCCAGACCGTCTGGCTGATAAACCAGAGCAGGACCAGGAACCCAAACGCGATCGCGACGGTCAGAGCAAGTGACGAAACCGCGATCTGGACTCGTGGCACAATGGGCTCTCCCCATCCCCGCGTCGGCGGGCATGCGATCGAGGCAAGATCGACGCCCGGGGTGGGCCATCTATAATAACCGAGGGGGTGTTTGTGCCGTGGACGCCGAGGTCGATTATTCCGCGCTGAAGCTTGTGATCAAGCGACTTGCCCGCCAGCACGGCTTTCCGCTGGTCGGGATCGCGAGCGCCGCGCCCTTCGAGCGGGCCCAGCAGAGCCTGCTCGAGCGGATCGAGGAAGGACTTTTCTCTGGCCTCCGCTGGTTCACGGCGGACCGCGCCCGCTTTTCGTGCGATCCAGGCAACCACCTGCCCGATGCGCGCTCGCTGATCGCGCTGGGAATCAGCTACCGGGCGCCGGATTCCGTGGGTGACCCCGCCGAGGACGGGCCGCGCGGGAGGGTCGCGCGCTACGCCCAGGGCAAGGACTATCACCAGGAGATCGGCCGATGCCTCGAGGCGTTTCGCGCGAGCTTGCGAACGATCTGCCCGCCCGAGGTGAAGCTGAAGACCTTCGTCGACACCGGGCGCATGGTCGATCGCGCGGTCGCCGAGCGGGCCGGCCTCGGCTGGTACGGGAAGAACAGCAACCTGCTCACCCACCAGTACGGATCGTGGGTCTTTCTCGCCGAGGTCCTGACCAACCTGCCGCTGCCGCCGGACGAGCCGGTCCGCACCCACTGCGGGGCCTGCACGCGCTGCCAGCCGGCCTGCCCCACCAACGCGATCGTCCGGCCCGGCGTCGTCGACAGCGATCGGTGCATCTCGTTTCTGACGATCGAGCTGCGCGGGCCGATCCCCCGCGATCTCCGACCGGCGATCGGGGACTGGATTTTTGGCTGCGATATCTGCCAGGAGGTCTGCCCGGTGAACCGCAAGGCGGAGGCCGCGGCACCCGCTGCCTACCAACCGAGCGAAGGGGTTGGCGCGCGGCCGGCGCTCCTGCCGCTGCTGAGTCTGACCGAGGCCGAGTTCCGCGCGCGCTACCGCGCGACGGCGCTGATGCGGACCGGCCGGCGGGGCCTGCTTCGGAACGTCTGCGTTGCCCTGGGAAACCTGCGCGACCCCGCCGCCGTGCCGGCGCTTTCGGAGGCGCTCCGGGATGACGAGCCGCTGGTCCGCGGTCACGCCGCCTGGGCGCTGGGGCGGATCGGCGGGGTCGACGCGGGCGCGGCGCTGAGCGCCCGGAGGGCGGTTGAGGCGGACGCCTGGGTCCGGGAGGAAATCGACCTGGCGCTTGGCTGACGGTCGGATCGGTGATGACGCGTCAGGGCGCGGTGAGGGTGGCCCCTCGCCGACGATCGCCCTTGCGCCACGCCCGGTGATCGGCGACCGACATGCGCAGCACTCCGACGATCTGGCGGATATCGAATGGCTTGGGGATGACCACGACCGGCCAGACGTCCGGCCCCGCCACTTTCGCGAGATCATCCGGGTAGGCGGTGACGAACGCGATCACCGCGTTCGGGCACGCCTGGCGAATGGCCGGGAAGGCGGTTGGACCATCCAGGCGCGGCATGCGAACGTCGAGGAAAACGTGGGTAAAGGACTCGCGCCGGGCCGCCGCGACCGCCGCTTCGCCATCTCCCACCGCGACCGCGCTCACGCCCTCATCCTCGATAATCTGGACGAGCAGCGCGCGGATCGCCGGCTCGTCCTCGGCCACCAGGGCGCGTGGCGGCTCGGGATCGCGCGTCCGGGGGCGGGGCAGGCGCGGCTGGTCTCGGAAGCGGCGCGGGACCCGATCGTAACAGGGCCGCCAGGCTTCCGCCGCCTCGCTCGACACCAGCACGGTTCGGCCAACTCGCCGGGCCGGCAGCTGGCCGCGGGAGATCGCGCGCCACACCGTCTGGTAGGCCACGCCTTTCGCCTTCGCCACCTCGGTCATCGTCCAGTCGCGTCCCTGGGGAGCGTTTTCCCCGGCGCCCAACGTCTCCACCCTCGGACCTCCACCGCCGCCGTATGTGTGCGATTGTATATCAGTTCATCCCGGCGCGTCTAGCGGGAAAACTCGGTGGGGATTTAACGCTTCCTTGATACTCAGTTAACGATCTTTTAACATTCAGGTTCGAGCGATTGCGTAAAAGATAGCATCCGCACCGCGATGGTGAAACGACCGCCCGATCCGTTGGGAGATACTGCGGAAGTCGTGAATAGTTTACCGTTTATTAACAAACTACCCGGCCAAATCAGGTATATATCAAGTAGCATCGAACTGGTATCCGAGGGCACGGCGCGCCTGCCCGAGTTCTAGCCAGCGCGGTCCGAATGATCCAAGGAGGATGAGGTGAGGGTTGGTCGAGTTCACGGCTTCGTGGGTCTTGGCCTGGCCGTGACGCTGCTCGCCGGCTGCGGCGCGCTTGGAGGAAATGGCACGACCCCATCGGCAAACCAGGGTGTCCGCCCCGCCACGGTCGTGAGCGCGGTGAAGGCATTTACCGGCCCGATCTCGGAAGTGGCGTCCTATACCGGGAACGTCCAGCCCGCCGACACCGTCAACGTCGTCCCCCAGATTTCCGGTCGAGTCGTCAAGCTGAACGTCGACGTCGGTAGCCAGGTCAAGACCGGCGACGTGATCGCCGAGCTCGACACCACGACCTTGAACGCCCAGGTGGCGCAGGCCCAGGCCGGCGTCGACTCGGCCCAGGTCAAGCTGCAGCAGATCCAGGCGGGGGCACGCCCGGAAGCGATCGACGCCGCGAACGCGAACGCTCAATCTGCCGAGGCAAAGCTCCAGGTGATCCAGAACGGGCCTCGCTCCGAGACGGTGGCGGAAGCCAAAGCCGCGCTCGATACCGCGAAAGCCAAGCTCGCCGTCATCCAGCAAGGCGCCCGACCCGAGAACGTCGCTCAGGCCAAAGCCAACCTCGACGCCGCGCAGGCCAAGCTGAAGCAGTTGACCGACGGGCCAACCGCGGATCAGGTCGCGGCGGCCCAACTGCAGGTCGAGCAGGCGAAAGACTCGCTCACCGCCGCCCAGGCGACCAA
>JBOGTX010000808.1:0-1984 GCA_050695695.1 Chloroflexota bacterium | reverse complement strand
GGATACACCGTCGCCTTGGGATTCGGGCGCTCGATCGAGCCATCGGCGTGTTTGAGGAAGTAGCGGCCGGCCGCACCGGCCCGGCCACCCTGAAGGCCGCGCGCCGGAAACTGGACCCGGTCGAAGAAGGGCGAGAACGAGTAGGAGCGATCGGTCCGCGGGCCGGCGATCACCAGACGATGGCCAAGTCCGCCCCGGAAGCGGCCAGCGCCGCCCGAATCGGTCCGCAGAGATTTTTCCAGCACCACCAGCGGCGAGCGATTCTCGACGATCTCGACCGGGGTTCCGGAAATTCCCGAGGGAAACGCCGTCGACGTGAGGCCATCGAGGCCGGATCGCGCGCCGGTTCCTCCGGCGTTGAAGAAGAGCAGATTGAACCGGCTTCCGTCGCGATTGAAGCCGTGAAACTGGGTGTTCCAGAGGTTCGCCGAGCCTTCGGCCATCATCCGGTCGGGCACGACCTCGGCCAGCGCGCCGAAGATCAAGGCCGGCAGGAAGTGGCCGAGAATGTGGCGGGCGGCGACCGGCGCCGGCCGTCGGCAGTTCAGAATGCAGCCCTCCGGCGCGGTCACCGTCAGCGACCGGAAGCTGCCCTCGTTGTTCGGGACGTCCGGAGCGAGCAGCGCCTTCAGCGCGAACGTCGCGTACGCCTGGGTATAGTTCAGTACCACGTTGATGCCGTAGCGGCTCTCCGGCGACGTGCCGGCGAAGTCGACCAGAACCGCATCGTCGCGCACCTCGACCCGAACCTGGAGCCGAATCGGCTCCTCGTAGCCGTCGGTCATCGCCGCGTTCTCGTACGAGCCGTCCGGCAGCGTCGCGATCGCGCGGCGCATCGCGCGGTCCGACCGTTCGATGATCTCGTCGGCCAGCGGCTCGATCGTCGTCAGGTCGAGCTCGTCCATGAACTCGCTCAAGCGCGCGGCGCCGACGTCGTTGGCGGCTGCCATCGAATAGAGCTCCGCGGTGACCTCGCTCGGCGCCCGGATGTTACTCTGGATGATCCGTAGCAGCTCCTCATTCGGGTTGCCCTCGACGAACAGGCGGGTGATCGGGATGAACAGTCCCTCTTCGAACAGCTCGCGCGCGTCGGCCGAGAACACCCGGCCGCCGATGTCGGCGACGTGGCAGATGTTGCCGAAGAACGCCACGAGATTGCCTCGGTGAAAGGTCGGGGTGACGATCGTTATGTCTAATAGGTGCCCGGACGTCTTCCAGGGGTCGTTGGTGATCCAGACGTCGCCAGGGCGAATCGTCTCGGGCGGGAACGCCACGAGAAAGTGGCGAATGCAGTTCGCCATCGAGTTGATGTGACCGGGCGTGCCGGTGACCGCCTGGGCGAGCAGATTTCCCCGCGCGTCGAACACGCACGCGGAAAGGTCGCCCGCCTCGGCGACCGGCGGCGAGAACGACGTTCGAATCAGCGCCGTGGCCTGCTCGTTGACGACCGAGACGAGCCGGCTCCAGAACACTTCGAGCGACAACGGATCGACGGAGTTGATTACCCTGGCCAATCGGTGCCCTCCAGGTCGATGATGACGTTGGACCACTCGTCGACCCGAGCTCGCCCGCCGGGCCCGACGACAATGGTGGACTCGCGCTCCTCGACGACCGCCGGTCCCTCGAACTGGGCGCCGTTCCCCAGGAGATAGCGGTCGTACACCGGCACGGTCGCGAAGTCGCCGCGCTCGGCCAGGTAGATCGGGCGCTGGCCCTTGATCGCCGCGCGGGCATCGCGAGTGCCGGCCGACCGAAACGGACTCATCGCCGGAGGTGGTCCGGACACATGAAGCCGCCAGTTCAGCGCCTCGACCGGCACGCCGGGCGCGGCGCGCATGAACAGACCGAGGTAGGTCCTGTCGAATGCCCGGCGGACCTCGTCGGCGCTCACCGCCGTCAGCGTGCCGAGCGGACCGCTGACCGAGATCTGGTGCGCCTGGCCGGCCAGTCGGGCGTCACAGGAGCGCGAGACCGTCACCGCATC
>JBOGTX010000807.1:0-6584 GCA_050695695.1 Chloroflexota bacterium | reverse complement strand
CTTCTGATCGAGCGGCCACCAGTCGTCCCAGGTGTGGGGCGGGACGAGGTCGTTCTCGACGAACTTGCGCATGTACAGCATGCTATCGAGAGGACGCCGGCCAGCGCGTCGGACAGCGCCACCGGCGAGTGGGGCTCGGGCGTGCTGATCCGGACGACCTCCCGGTCCAGGGTCAGGCCCATCGCCGCCAGTGACTGGGTCGGCGGCGGCGGGGCGCGCGCGCCTTCGCGGTCGGCGCGGAGGGCCGGGCCAAGGCGCGGCTCGAGCAGGTCGGCGACGGCGACGATGGCGTCCTGGCGGTCGCGGCGGGTCTGGCGCTCGCTGACGCCGAGCTCCTCGGCGATCTGGAGGACGGTGGCCTTCTCGATGTAGCGCAAAACGGCGTGCCGGTAGCGGCGCCAGAGCGGGCTGTGGGAGGGGGTGCCGTCGGGGGGCTTCAGTCGGTTGATCGTCTCGACCAGCAGCCGGTGGAGGGCGGTGCCGCGCTGCCAGCCATTCGCCTCGCCCGCCAGTGCCCGGGCCAGCGGGTGGCTTTCCAGGAACATGTAGTCGTAGAGGTGCTCCAGCGCCTCACGCACGTCATCCTGGAACTGGTCCACCCCGGGCCTCCCCCGCTCAACCGGTTTCCCCACGCCACGATCGAGCTGATTCTACCGCGTTTCTGGGGGTGGGCGTGGGGAGAGGAGCGGGTCTATGGTACCATGTGTACCCACCCGAGCCTCGATCGAACCGCGTTGGCCAGACGACGATCGGCGGTCCAGAGCTCGGAATTGGTGATCGCCGCCAGGGCCAGATAGCAGCAGTCGTAGACGGTCGGACGATTGAAGCGATTCGCCAAATTCCACGCCTCGCGGTAGAGGTTCAGCGGCTCCCGGGTCTCGATAGCCAATCCCTCCAGGAGGGCGAAGGCACGCTCCCCCGCGGCGGCCGTGAGAACACCGCGGTAGACATTCCCTCGCAGCACCGACGCGGTCTCCGCGCGGAAGAGCGGCGGCGCGATGATCGGCTCTCCAACGTCGGTCCACTCTTGCCATCGCGCCCGGACTTGATCGCTGTCTGCCTCGTTCAGCGCGAGCTTCAGGGCAAGCGAGGCATCAACGACGATCATGAGCGCTCGGCCCGGAGCCCCGCGAGATCGTCCTCGACCGTCGCGGTCCTGGGCAGGCTCGATCGCAGCTCGTCCAGCTCACGAAGCGTCGCGCTTCGCCGTTGCCGATCCTGCTCATTCAGGCGAGTGCGCCCGGCAAGCCAGCTTCCCAATGCTTCGGCCACGACGTCTTTAACCGGTCGCCCTTCCTTCGCCGCTTCGGCCTTGACGTCCTGATACAACCTTTCATCGTCGAAAAGAACTGTCACCCGCTTCATGGCGCGCACCTTCCTGCTATGTTTACAAGTCATACTTTACCACACCGGCCTGAACGGCGGCAGCACTGCGACCGGAAACGGTTGCAAGCGGGCAAGGCGCCCGCGCTCCTAACGACGATCCCCACGGTTCCGCGTTTTACCCGTGCGAGGGCATGGAATCCACCTTCCAGTGGGGTAGAATGTAGAGGTTCAAGGCCCATATCGGGCGGGGGTGTCGTGACTCATCGCGGACGCCGCATCGCGCGGATCGTGCCCGAATCGCTGGCAGCGACGGGCACTCCCGGCTTCGACACGATCTGGGCAGAGCTGGATCGTCTGGCCGAGGAAATCGCTCGGGACTGGCCCGAGCACACCTCTGCCGCCCGGGCAGTCAGCGACGATCGGCGGGAGATCTAAAGCTGGTGATCGCGAGCGCGACTGGCCAGCGACGGCGTTGGGCCGTCGTGGATGCCAGCGTCTGGGTGAGTCGCTTCGTACCGGCGATGCCCGACGCGCGGAACAAATCGTTCGGCTGCTTGGTGAACTGCCAGGGATCTACTGGATCTCCCGGTCAGGCGAAATTCGCGACCGCGCCGCCTCGCTTGCCATCAACCTGCGCCTCCGGGGGGCCGACGCGGTGTATGTGGCTCTGGCCGACCGACTCGCGATACCGCTCGTGACCTGGGACGATGAGCAGCTGCTTCGGACGCGGTCTCGGATCGACCCACTGACTCCGGAACGCGCGATCTCGTAAATGCCAGGGCAACCACCTGCCAGGAAGAGCCATGACCGACATCGAATTCACCCTCGAGCCGATCCCGCCGTTTCGGCTGGATTTCACCGCCTGGGCGCTGCAACGGCGCGCCGATAACCGGATCGATCGCTGGGACGGCGAGACCTACCGGCGGGTGCTGATGCTCGACGATCGGCCGGTCGCGCTCGCGGTCACCCAGCGAGGGACAGTGGACGCGCCGAGCTTGCGGGTCGTTGCCCGCGGCGAGCGGGTGGGAAGCGAGACGATTCCGGGCGTGAGCGCCGTGGTGGAACGACTGCTCGGGCTGAAGGTGGACCTGAGCGACTTCTACCGGCTGGCCGAGGGTGACGATCGGCTCGGATCGCTCGCCCGGCGCTTTCGCGGGCTGAAGCCGCCGCGCTTTCCCACCCCCTTCGAGGCGCTGGTGAACGCCATCACCTGCCAGCAGATCACCCTGACCCTTGGCATTCGGATCCTCGGCCGGCTGGCCGAGGCCCACGGCCACCCCCTGCCCGGGGGGGTGGCCGATGGCAAAGGGACCGAGCTGGACGCGCGTTGGGCGCTGCCACGGCCGGCCTAGGTCGTCGACCTGACCGGCGAGGAGCTGCGGGCGATCAGCTTCAGTCGGCAGAAGGCGCGGGCGCTGGTCGAGGCCGGGCGCGCGATCGTCGAGGGACGCCTGAGCCTCGAGGCGCTGGCCTCGCTCGACGACGACCTGGCGGTCGCGCGGCTACGCGAGCTTCCGGGGGTAGGTCGCTGGACGGCCGAGTACGTGCTGCTGCGCGGGCTGGGGCGGATCAACGTCTTCCCCGGCGATGACGTCGGCGGGCGCAACAACCTCCAACGCTGGCTCGGCATCGACGCCGCGCTCGACTACGCCGGCGCGCGACGGATCGTGGACCGCTGGTCGCCCTACGCCGGCCTGGTCTACTTCCACCTGCTGCTCGATGGGCTGGCCCGGGCGGGGCAGGTCGCCGGTGACAACCTACCCGTTTGATCGTTCAGGGGCGAAGCGTTGGCCGGGTCGAGACCTGAGCGCCGGGCCGAGCGAGCCAGGGCCGGGGCGCGACGGATCAGATCTTGCCAGTGGGTCCACGATTCGCGGCGTAGCCAAGTGAGGACAACGATGCCGACCGATTGGCCACGGCCCGCTCCAAGGGTCGTGGCGACCGCGACCGCGACGCCTCCGCACGTCATCGGTCCGACCGAGACCAAGCGCTACCTCCGTCAGGCGTTCGGCGCGGCCTACCCGGACCTGACGCGGGTCGAGCGCATGGTGGACCACACCCGGATTCAGTCACGGCACCTGACCCTCTCCCCCGAGATGCTCTTGACCGAGCAGCGCCTGGAAGTCAAGAACGCGATCTACGCCGACACGGCCACGACGCTTAGCCGCGCGGTCGCCGAACGGGCGTTAGCGGACGCGGGTATCCCGGCCCGCTCGGTCGACCTGATCGTGACCGTCTCCTGCACCGGCTACATGATCCCATCGTTGGACGTCCACCTGGCGAGCCAGCTCGGGATGAAGCCAGGGGTCCGGCGTCTACCGGTCACCGAGCTGGGCTGTGGGGGTGGAACGGCCGGTTTGGCGCTCGCGGCGGATTACGTGCGGGCTCACCCCGGCAGCACGGCGCTGCTGGTCTCGACCGAGCTTTGCTCGCTGACCTTTCAGCCCCACGACACCTCCTGGCAAAACGTCATCGCGGCCATGTTGTTTGGCGATGGCGCCGCCGCGGCGGTCGTGACCGATCTGGGGCCGGGCGCCGGGCCGGCGATCCTGGACGCGCGGACTCACCTCTTCCCGGACACCCTCGATTACATGGGATTCGTCCTGAAAGACTCCGGCTTCCACTTGATTATGTCGCCTCAAGTGCCAGAGATGGTCCGCCGGTCTTACCTTCCGGTCGTCGAGGAGTTTCTGAGGGACAACGAGCTGACGCAAGACGACCTCGGTTTTTACGTGCTGCACCCGGGTGGGGAGAAGATTCTGCGGTACCTGCGCGAGTACGTCGGCGTCCCGACGCGCTGGCTAACCCCGTCGGCCCAGGTGCTACGTGAGTACGGCAACCTGTCCTCGGCGTCGGTGCTGTTCGTCTTAGATGAAGTGACGCGGCGTCAACGCCCGGAGAGCGGCGCGTTCGGCCTGCTGGCCAGCCTCGGACCCGGCTTCTGCGCCGAGCTGCTCCTGCTTCGTTGGGAGAGCGAGTGATGCGCCGGCTGATCACGCGACTGAGCCGGATCGACGAGCCGGAGCTGATCGATCGCGCGGGCCACGACCCGGCGGTCCTGGCGGCGAACCTGGCCGACATCCGACGGGTGAATCGCTGGCTTCGTGGAAGCAAGCTTACCTGCCAGGTGCTAAATCAATGGCTGCCGGATCCGCGGCCGGGCGCCGACGTCAGCATCCTCGACGTGGCAACCGGGAGCGCGGATCTGCCGGAAGCCATGCTCGCGTGGGGGCGACGGCGTGGCCTACGGGCGCGCCTCCTGGCCAGCGACATCAGCGAGCCGATTCTCGAGCTGGCCCGGCGCCGGGTGTCGGAGGAGATGGAGTTTGCCGTGGCCGATGGGCGGCACCTTCCGTTTGCCGACCACAGCTTCGACGTCGTCACCTGTTCGCTCGTGCTGCACCACCTGAGCCCGGACGCGGCCACCGAGCTGCTGCGCGAGATGTCGCGGGTGGCTCGCCGAGGAATTATCGTGAACGATCTGGTTCGGAGCCGGCTCAACTATTGGGGCGCCTGGCTGCTCTGTCACCTGTTGACCACGAATCCGCTGACCCGCCACGACGGTCCGCTTTCGGTCCGGCGAGCGTACACCTCGGGCGAGCTCGTCGCGCTGGCCAGGCGGGCCGGGCTGGACCAGATCGCGGCCACCGGTTTCCTCGGCTATCGCGTCGCCATCCAGGCGTGCCAGCGGGAATCGCCCTGACCAGGCAGCGGCGTGGGCACGTCTTACTCCCGCGGCGAGGAACGATCCGGCGGGTCCTGATGCGCGCCTTCGTGGATCGTCGCGCGAATCAGGAAGTACATCATCAGAAAGCCAACGCCTTCGAAGATCACGCTCCAGGCGATGAGCACCAGGCCGTACCCGGTCGAGATAAACTGCCCCATGGTTTCTCCCTCTGCCCCAATCGGGACCGCGGTGGGGTCGCCCGATCGGAGCGCGTTGACGTGGCCGAGATTCACCCGGTTGCTCCTCTCACCATAGCCTGCGTAGCTTGAACGGAGCCTGAAAGCAGCCGCCCCGGCCCTGAAAATTTCCTGACAATCCAGGCGTCGCCGCCGGCCGTGGAGCGTCGCCGAGTCCGGCGCCCGATCCGGGGCTCCTTGCGCCAGGACAAAGATGCTTTGTCCGCGAGGCCCGATAATCCTTCCGGATCGAGCGCGGGTATCGCCCGGATGCATCCGAGGCAGGCACCCGCGCTCCGCGCGAAGGACACTCGAAACGACACTGGAGGACACGATGGAAGGAACCCACGCGATCGAAGCTGGCCAGCCCGGAGAGGCCCGCATCCTGGATGTTCGGCAGCTTCGACCAGCCCAGCGCCACGGCCTGATCTTCGAGACGTTTGGCCTCTTACCGCCGGGCGGCGCGTTCGTCCTGGTCAACGACCACGACCCGAAGCCGCTCTATTACCAGTTCAACGCGGAGCACACCGGCCAGTTCACCTGGGACTACCAGGAGCAGGGACCGGAGGTCTGGAAGGTGCGCATCGGCAAGACCGGGTAACGCGCAAGGCGACCGTTCGAAGCCGCGCCGGCATCGGCGACCGCCCGGCACCGGCGCTGTGGCAAAAGTCACGGCGCCGGCATCGGCGGGCAGGTACCCTTCTGGGTGGACGGGATCCGAAAGGTGAATCGTGATGGCACGGATGGTCGCCTGAAGGTCGTCCACGAGATGGGGAACGGGCGAGAGGTGATCGTCCGGCTGAACCAGCCGGGGGATGCCTTCGGCGGCACGAGAATCTGAGGAGAATCCAGCTACCTGGCGAGCGCGTTCGCCCAGGTGGACTGGGTCGTCCTCGCCCTGCCGCTCGCCGGGGTCAGCACCCTCCTGGACTCTCACCCGGCGCTGGCGCACCGGTTGGCCACAAACGAAAAACACGCTGCGCGACCCGTTCTTCGCGCCCGGCGTTTCAATCCCTCACAGGTAAGCTACAAACGCTTCTTCGTCGTCGCTGGGGACGATCTGGTCTAGGATAGTTTCAATCCCTCACAGGTAAGCTACAAACAGCTCTGGACCCCGCGGGTGGGCATCCCCCCCGACGGGTTTCAATCCCTCACAGGTAAGCTACAAACGTCGAGGCCGTTCCAGGCGTCGATCAGCTTGTAGAGTTTCAAGCCCTCACAGGTAAGCTACAAACCTTCTGCGCTTTGGCGCTCGGATTCAGCAGTTGCAGGTTTCAATCCCTCACAGGTAAGCTACAAACATTCCCGGCGAAGGTACGTGTGCGCCCCCCGCTTCAGTTTCAATCCCTCACAGG
>JBOGTX010000806.1:0-2725 GCA_050695695.1 Chloroflexota bacterium | reverse complement strand
AGCCTACACTGGTGGCGTATGTGTCGGCGTCGTGGTCGGAGCGTTGGTCGGCGTCGTGGTCGGAGTGCTCGTTGGCGTGTTCGTCGACGTGGGCGTAGCGATCCGCGTCGGCGCCACGGTTGAGGTCGGCGTGCTCGTCGAGGTCGACGTCGCGGTCGACGTTGCCGACGGAGCCGGCGACACGTCGGCGACCGACGGCAGCGAGCTGGCTTCGACCAGCGGCGTCTCCCAGACCTCGGGAATCGCGGCGAGGCCGGCCGCTCCCGCCGCGGCGGCCAGGGCTTTGATCGTCTCGCGTCGCGAAAGGTTGCTCATCTCCACTTCCCCATGGCTTAGCGTTCAGCCGCCGGCTTTACCGAAAACAATTAACCCCGCGCCCTCGGCAAAACGGCACCGAAACTATAGCAACCGCCCGGACGGCGGTCAAGGGAATCCCGACGAATGACCCGGTCAGACCTAGCCGGCACGCATCGAACGTGCACGATTAGCTAACGCACCCCGATTCCCAGCTCGCGGGCCTTGCGATCGAGGAACGCCTTCGCCGCGGGCAAGTCTTCGACCGCGGCGTGCTCGACGACCAGGAAGCGCTCCGCGCCCAACCCCTCGACCCTCCGCATGAAGGTGTCGTAGTCGAGGATTCCCTGGCCGGAGGGACACTCGTCGAGGTGGATCACCAGCCGCTTCTGGACGATCACGTCTTTCGCGTGGGCGTTGAAGATCCGTGGCCCGAGGACGTCGACCATGCGATCGATCGCCGGGCCATTGCGGAAGACGGTGTCGAGGGTGAGCCAGTTCACCGGGTCCAGGTCGCAGCGAATCGCTGGCGACCCAACCTCGTCGAGCACCTCGCGCATCAGCTCCGCCGAATTGAGGGTCACCAGCACGTGCCCTTCCATGCCCACGACGACGCCAGCGTCCTCGGCGGTGGAAGCCACGGCTTTCAAACTCTTGACGAGCTGCTCGCGGCAGATCGAATCCCAGTTGTCGCCGTGCGGGTCCCAGGCGCCGCTCCAGTCGGAGCCACCTGCCCCGATCTGGGCCAGGCTGCCCGGACCGGTGTGGCAGCTCAGACTGCCAAGCCAGCCGGCGATCCGAATTGCCGCCCGGAGCGTCTCGACCGCGCGCCCGCGCACCTCCTCGTCGGGATGGATCAGCGGCGGCCGGTGGCCGATTGCCTGGACCATCGTCAGGTCGTCATCGCGCAGGATCTCGCGCACCCGACGGCACTGGGCCTCGGTGGTGGCGAAGGGGTCATCGCGATCGAACCGGGTGAAGAGGCCGGTGAATCCCAGCTCGCGAACTCGCGCCGCCATTGGCTCTTGAAACTCGTCGACGTGATGGGGAAACAGGCCCCCGGATACTCCAAAACGCACCTGGCCTCCCTGGATTTTGCTGGCATACGACGTGCCGAACGACGGTCGGGCCGGGCCAACCGGGCCTGGAAAGCTTACCATCGGGAGACGAAGAATGCCACACCACGAACAACCTGCCCCGCTCCACGCGCCGGTGAGCGAGGTTGTGAAGTATCTTCACGGGGCCAGCTTCCCGTGCGAGAAGAAGGATCTGGAAGACGTGGCGCGGAAGAACCACGCCCCGGAGGACGTGATCCGCGCGATCGAGATCATGTACTCGGAGAAGTTCACCTCGATCAACGACGTCGAGCGGAACCTGACCAGCTCCGAAAAGCGCGCCCAGACGCGGGAATCGCACACCGAGCACGAGCGAAGGGCGTGAAAAGCGCCGCCTATGCCGGCGGCGCCATCACGATCAGGCCCTGGGGCTGCTTGCCAACCTGGACGTTCGTCACCACGCTCAGCGATGTCAGGTCGATCACCGCGACCGCGTTGATGCCGGACACCGCGATGTAGGCGGTCTTGCTGTCCGGGGTGAACCCGATGTTGGTCGAGTCCTGACCGACCGGAATGCGCTTGATCTCCTTGAACGTGGTCGGGTCGCGCACCGTTACGAAGGTGTCGCCCTCGTGGGTGAGGAAGACGTATTTCCCATCCGGCGACCAGGCGTTGGTGACCGGCCCCTTCCCGTCGGGCTGGGTCTCCTTGATCTCGAGAGTCACCGGGTCCAGGATGTTGTTCGTGTTCGCGCCGCTCGCCTGGACCCACAACTGCTTGCCATCGGGCGAGACCCGTAGCATGTAGGGCTTGCTGCCCTTCGGGAAATCGACGCGCTTGACGATCTTCCGCGTCTTCAGGTCGATCCGCGCCACGGTGTCCTGATCGCGCTCCGGGGTGAAGCCGAACTGACCGTCCGGCGAAAGGTGAAGGTCTCAAGGGAATTTCCCGGTCGCGATCTTGTCGGTCACCTGCCCTGCCCCGACGTCGATCACGTTGATCACGTCGCTGCCGGCGGCATTGAGATACGCCGTCTTCTTGTCGGGGCCCAGCATCAGGCTGTGCCCGGGGCCGTTCGTACCGGTCTCGATCGTCTTGACGACCTTGACGGCTTTCGGGTCGATCGCGATTGCTTGCAGCTTGTTGCCGGGGAAGTCGTAGGTCCAGACGTTCGTTCCGTCCCAATACGTCTGCTCGTTCGAAAGCCACCGGACCGCCGCGCCCAGCGGTCGGGTCGCGACGACCTTATTCGTGCCCGAATCGACGATCGAGACGTCTTTCGAGCCGACGTTGAACACGTAGACCCAGGGCGCCTTCGCTTCAGTTGCCTGGGCGGTCGCGGCCACCGTCGCGCCGGGCGATGGGGAGGCCGCGAC
>JBOGTX010000805.1:0-1936 GCA_050695695.1 Chloroflexota bacterium | reverse complement strand
GCGGCGAGCTCGTCGCGACCGGCGGCGTCGTCGCGCCTCTGACCGTCGCGGTCGGCGCGCGCGTTGGCACGGCGGCCTCGGTCGGCGGTGCGGCCGCCGCGGCCGTGCAACCGGTGAGCATGGCCCCGAGAGCCAGGAATCGCGCGGCGTGCCAGCCGATCCGAGCAATCAAGCCAGGATTGAGCACGATCGTTTTTCCAGCCAGAAAGATGAATTTGGACGAGTGGCGCGCCGGCGTACCGGGGTGGCGCGAATCAGACCGGGCGCCTCAGGCGACGCCTTCCAGGAACACCTCGGCGTCCATCGCGGCCCGGCAGCCGGCGCCCGCCGCGGTGACCGCCTGACGATAGTGAAAGTCCTCGACGTCCCCGGCGACGAAGACGCCTTCGACGGTCGTTTTCGAGCCACCGCGCAGCTTGACGTAGCCCTTCTCGTTCAGACCGACCTGCCCCTGAAAGATCTCGGTGTTCGGGTTGTAGCCGATCGCCACGAAGAGGCCTTGCACTGGCAGATCCGATTGCGCCTTCGTCGCCAGATTTTCGACCCGGACGCTTTCGACGTGGTCTTGACCGAGCACGTCGCTCACCACCGAGTCCCAGATGAAGCTGATCTTCGGGTTTTCTCGCGCCCGGTCCTGCATGATTTTGCTACCGCGTAGCTCCCGTCGACGGTGGATGATCGTCACCGACGAGGCAAACTTGGTCAGAAAAAGCGCCTCTTCCAGGGCGGTGTCGCCTCCACCGACGACCGCGACTGGCTTACCCCGGAAGAAGAAGCCGTCGCAGGTCGCGCACGCCGAGACGCCGCGTCCCATCAGTCGGGCCTCGGAAGGCAAGCCTAACCAGCGTGCCGAGGCGCCGGTCGCGATGATGACCGAGCGCGCGAGGTGGGTCTCGCCCTCGGTCGTGACCTTCAAAGGCAGGTCGCCGAAGTCGACGGCCGAGGCGTCTTCGTCGATGAACTCGGCGCCGAAGCGTTCCGCCTGCTCGCGCATCTTGTCCATCAGCTCCGGCCCCATGATACCCTGGGGGAAGCCGGGAAAGTTCTCGACCTCCGACGTGAGCATCAACTGACCACCGGCCTGGCGACCCGCGATCACCAGCGGCTGAAGAGCCCCCCGCGCCGCGTAGATCGCGGCGGTCAGGCCGGCCGGCCCTGACCCGAGGATGATGACGTTTCTCACACTCATTCGCACTCAATTCCTGACGATTGTTCGAGGATATCATACCGTTCGGGAAGCGACACGACAAGGGCGAGCCCGGGGGCCCGGCATTCCGGGGAGATTCGCCGATCAGCCGAGCGGTTGCCGCTGGGAAGGCGCGAGGCTCGCCCAGGTGCCGGCGCGGAATTGGAGGACCGTCTCCTCGGACGTGCTCAGGATGTGGCCACACTGCAGGCAGGTGATGTAGCGATCACGGTAGTCGCGTTCGGTGAAGAGATCGCCGCGGCAACGCGGACAGCACTTGAGATAGACCACGTTTAGGTTCCTCCCGATCGGCCTGGGGGTCTCCCGAATAGCCCTATCCCGGCCCGAGCTTCGTTCAGCAGACGGCGTGCCTCGGCGTCGAGATTCACCGCCTGACAATCGCAGAACGTCGAGTAGATGACCCAATCGAGCAGGCGGCAGTCGCCGACCGAGAGCAGCGACCCGGCGTAGAAGCGCAGCAAAAGCGCCCGGCGCAATCTCTGGAGCGACGCCTGGCACCAACTCTCGGTCGCGATCGTTTCGATATCGGTCACTGGTCAGCCACCGCCAAGGCAAACGTCCGCCAAGGCGCAAGATACGTACCGCTTTTTCGATCCTCTTTTTTGACACTCAATTTGGCCTATGCTAGATTTGACTGGGTCTGTTCCTATGTCTACAGAGCGTTCCTCTGCCGAGAATGAGCCGCACGACCACACGCGGAATTGCAGTGACCGGAGTTTGGCGGCACAC
>JBOGTX010000804.1:0-10896 GCA_050695695.1 Chloroflexota bacterium | reverse complement strand
TCTTGTGGCCGGCGTCGGTGACGATTCGGGTCGGAGTGGGACGACTCACCACGGTGGCGATGATCGTCATGGCGAACTCGTGGCCCTGGACTCCGTAGTCCTGGGCGTAATGGACGTCGTGGAAGATGCCCCCGCCGGCCTGGATCTCGGTGACGCCCGGCATCGTGCAGGTGACCCAGTAGGTGCCGGTGCCGCCGCAGGAGACGATCGACGCCGGTAGCCCGGCCTCGCGGCAGCGCTCGGCGCTCTCGACCAGCCGCCCGATGTCGCGGCTGATCACCTCGCGCTTCTTCGCGGGGTCGAGGATCGTCGTCGCGTGCGCTTCCCAGGCCATCAGGCCGCTGTAGCGCAGCCCGGGCTGTGCCGCCGCGAACTCGGACATTTTGAGCGCCGCGTCGCCGGGCTCGACCCCGGCCCGATTCAGCCCGACGTTCAGCTCGACCAGCACCCGAACCGTCACCCCTTTGGCCATCGCGGCGTCGGAGATCTCCCGGGCGTTCTCCCGGCTATCGACCGCGACCATCACGTCGGCGTGCGGCTGGACGTTGGCCAGTCGGGTCACCTTGTCGCGACCGACGACCTGATTGGCGATCAGGATGTCGCGGATGCCGGCGCCGGCCATCACCTCAGCCTCGCCCAGCTTCGCGCAGGTGACGCCGATCGCGCCGGCCGCGATCTCTTTGTGGGCGATCGCCGGAATTTTCTGGCCCTTGGTGTGCGGGCGCCAGTTCTTGCCGGCCCCGATGATCGTGCCCGCCATCTTCTTGATGTTGTGGTCCATCGCGTCGAGGTCGACGCATAGCGCGGGCGTGTCGATATCCCACTTGGACCGGCCGACGATCGAGCTCAGCAGCGCCGGTGAGGTGAGAGCCATGCAGTTCCTCCCGCTCGAGCGGCTCGGGCCACTCGTGTCCGGTGATTATAAGCGCGGGGAACCGGACTTTGAAGGCCCCTCGGGCAGGCTGCCGTCGAATCCTAGTCGGGAGCTCACGCCGTGGGCCAACGTTCATTCTCAGACACCCTCTCGCCGCCTGATCGCGCCCCCTGCGATCAGCAAGAGCAGGCCCGCGCCAAGCGCGACCGGCAGCGCCGGAACCGGCTCTCCGGTCCGAGGCAGCCCGGGCGCGTGGGCCGCCACCGCGCCCATCCCAACGGCGCCGGCCGCCGAGGTGCTGGCGATGACCGAGACGGAGTCACTGCCCTCGTTCGCGACGTAGACCCGCCCGGTCGTCGGGTTCACCGCCATACCGAACGGCGTGTTTCCGACCGGCACCGCGCCGACGACGCGATCGGTCGCCCCGTCGATCACCGAGACCTGATCCGCGGGCGCTCCGGAGACGTAGACGCGGTTGGTCGCCGGATTCACCGCGATGCCCTGGGGACGGGGACCGACCTGGATCGTGCTCAGCAGAGTGTCGCTCACACCGTCGATCACCGCGACCGTGCCGTCGCTGTTCGTGACGTAGACCCGGTGCGTCGTCGGGTTGACCGCGACTCCGAGCGGCTTGAAGCCGACGTGGATGGTGGCGATGATCTGATTGCTGGACCCGTCGATCGACAGCACCGCGTCGCTGAGCCCGCTCACGGCGTAAACGTGGTTGGGCCTGGGGTCGACCGCGATGCCGCCCAGGGTGATGCCGCGAACGTTGGCGACGATGGCATTGGTCGCGCCGTCGATCGTCGAGACGGTGTTCGCGCCGCTGACGACGTAGATCCGATTCCGCGTCGCGTCGACCGCGACCCCGGACGGAAAGGTTCCGATCGGAACCCGTGCGATGACTTGATCGCTCGCGCCGTCGACCACTGACAGGATTCCACCACTGGCCCCGACCGCGCTCGCGACGTACACCCGATTGGTCACCGGATCGACGCCGAGCGAGAACGGATTGTCGCCGATGGCGATTGTTGCGACGACGCCATCCGTGTTCCCGTCGATGACCGAGACGGTGCCGCTCCCCCGGTTGGTGACGTAGACGCGATTGGTCGTCGGGTTGACCGCGACTTCGCCCGGTCCCTTGCCAACCGCGATCGTTCCGACGCTCGAATCGGCCCAGACGGTCGTGCTCGTCAGGATCGCGGCGCAGACCAGGAGCGTCAGAATTCCGATTTGCCGTGATGCCGGCCGGGCCGTGATGAAGAGCATTCTTCGTACGTCAGACCAACTACGTCGCAGCGCCATGTCTTTCCTTCTTCGCCGGCCACGAAATTCGGGGCGGAGCCGATGATACCTCTACCATCGAACATGAACGCGCGGCGCCCACGAATCGTCACGGCCGGAGCACGAGCAGGTGATCCAGATCGTCGAGGATCGCCTGGCGGTCGAAGAGCATCGGGTGATAGCGGCCGGCGCGCCAGAGCGCGATGAAGTCGTCGTAGTGCGGGCTGCCCGGTTGGCCCGACTGGCCGGTCGGGTGGATCGAGCGGCTGTTCGAGAAGTCGCCCAGGTCGACGATCTGGCGATAGGACGGGATCCACTCGCTCGCCCCGTAACCGCCGGCCGGGAGCGCCGCCTGGCACGGCGTGTCGCCGTCCCCGCCCATCGGGAAGGGCCCTCGGCAGAAAATCCGATCCAGTGGCTTGACCCTTCCCAATGGATGATCGAAGCTGAGCTGGTGCAGCTTTCCCCATTGCCAGGCATCCAGGTCGTCACCGAGTTTCGCGCGGAGCTCCTGGACGGCTTGCGTCAGACTCGCCCGCTTCAGGTCGGTCCAGGACGCGAACGTCGATCCCACGAGCCACGCCGGATCGGCGCGGCGGAGCAGGTCGATCAGGTAGCCGCCGACCCGCGTCGGGTAGACGTTACCGGCAATGCTCCCCGACGCCTCGCTGCCGACGTAGGCACCCACCAGCGGGCCCAGGCGCGCCCCGAAGACGTTGAGGAGGAGGCGTTGACGCAGCACGACGTAGATCGTCGCGGCGACGCTCTCGGCGGTCAGACGGTCGTCCCAGCGCCGCAAGTGGGCCAGGGCGCGGACCGCGAGCGGGCCATCGCCTTCGACGTCGGCGAGCCGCTCCACGATCTGGCGCGCCGCCTCGGAGTACTGGTCCATTTGCATGGCCGCGAAGTCGTCCAGCGTGTGACGCGCGCGCGAGCGCAGCTGATTCTCGATCCGCATCGCGCGAAAGCCGTCGCACCAGTCGCGCGAGAGAACGTGGGGGAAATCGTCGTCGACGATTCGGTTGTTCGCCGATACGACGTAGCCGGATGGCGGATTGAACCGACTCGGCAGCTCCTCGAACGGGATCGTGCCGTCCCAGTCGTAGTCGGCATCCCAGCCGGGGGCGGGCACGAGGCCGCTCCCCTTTTTTCGCCTGGGCACCTGTCCCGAAAGCTGATAGCCAACGTTGCCCTCGCGATCGGCGTAGACGACGTTCAGCGCCACGTCGAAGTCGGCCAGCGCCGCCCGAAAGTCGTCCCAGCTCTCGGCCCGGGCGAGGCGGACCGTGCCGCGAAAGGTCTTTTGCGGCCGGAGGATCGGCGACTCGATCGTCAGCAGTCGCGATTCGCCGGGAAGCAGCGGGCTGAGGGCCGGGCCGTGGCGCGTCTCCTGAATCCACTCGACGAGCGGTTCGGTGCGTCCGCGCACGACGATGTCCTCGCGCCGGTTCGAGAGCGACTGCCAGCCGAGCGGCGACTCGAAGCGGCGCGGGTCTTCCGGGTCGAGCCGCTCGACGAAGAGGTCCTGGGTGTCGACCATCGAGGCGGTGATGCCCCAGGCGATCCGCTGGTTATGACCGATCAGCACGGCCGGCAGGCCCGGCACCGTCGCGCCGGTCACGTCGAAGCCGTCGCCAGAAAGGTGCGCCTCGTACCAGATCGAGGGCATCTGAGGCCGGAGGTGGGGATCGCTGGCGAGAATCGCTCCGCCGGTCGCCGAGCGCTCGGGCCGAACCGCCCAGGCGTTGGACATCGCGCCGGTGAGCCGACCGAGATCGCGCTGCGCCGCTTGAAACTCTTCGAGCAGCGAGTCGCCGAGCCCAGCGTAGCTGACGCCCGGCGCGACGGTGACCGGGTGACCGGCCGGATACCCCGGCTCCAGCGTCGCCATGACATCGGCGCCAAGTTGCTCGACCACCCGGGCCCGGAACCATTCGGTGTCCCAGTTGGCCGAGAGCATCCAGGAGAACAGCTTCCCGGCGGCCAGCGAATCGACCGACTCCCAGGGGCGCGGCCGATAGCGCAGGATCCGAAACTCGAGCGGCAGCCGATGGCGATGCGCCCCGAGGAACGCGTTGATGCCATCCGTGTAGGCGTCGAGCAGCGCCCGCTCCTCCGGCGCCATCTGGATCAGCTCGGCGGTGGCAACCTGGGCGAAGCCGAGCCGGCGCAGGTAGCGGTCGAAGACGATTGTCGGCTCGCCGAAGATCTCGGAAAGTCGTCCCAGACCGACCCGTCGGTTCAGCTCCATGTGCCAGAGGCGGTCCTGGGCGTGGACGTAGCCGAACGCGAAGTAGAGGTCGCGCTGGTTCGCGGCGTAAACGTGGGGCACGCCGGCGCGATCGCGGATGATCTCGACGTCCCGCTTCAAACCGGGCAGGGTGACGACGCCGTCGAGCGGGGTGCCAGGCTGGCGTAGCACCATGCGGTAGAGTCCGATCAGGCCGGCGCCGGTCATCGTCGCCAGGCCGATCCCGGTCAGCAAACGGTTGGTCACGCTCATGGGTCGGATTCGTCCTCTTCTTCCATGCCTTTTGCCATCAGGAAGCCGCGCGCCCGCTCGGTCAGCTTGTAGCGATGCACCAGCGTCCAGAAGCGCGGCGAGTGGTTGGGTTGAAGCAGGTGGGCCAGCTCGTGAACGATCACGTAATCGAGCACCCAGGTCGGCATCTCGGCCAGCCGGTGCGAGAGGCGGATCGTCCGAGTGCTCGGGGTGCAGCTTCCGAAGCGATGGCTCTGATTCGTCACGAAGCGGATGCTCTCGATCGTCAGCTCGCCAGCGAAGTATTCGCGGTTCAGCTCGTCGGCCCGTTGCTGGAGCGCTTCGTCGGAGTTCAGGGTGCGCCGGGCGCGCGACTGCTCGATCCGCTCCTTCATGCGCTCGACCCAGTGCTGCTCCTCGTCGGACGACAACCCGGTGGGCAGGTAGACCAGCATCGTGTCGCCCTCCTGGCGGGCGCTGATCGTGCGGGTTCGCCGCGCGCTCCGAATGATTCGTACGTTCAACGATCTAACACCAGGCCAGCGGTGACGTTCAGGATCGTGCCGGTCATGTAGCGGGCGGCATCGCTGGCCAGGAAGACCACCACGTCGGCGACGTCCTCGGGCGTGCCGAGGCGACCGAGAGGGATCTTCAGGTCGGCCATGACCTTCGCCGCGTCGTCGCCCATGTCGGTCGCGATCAAGCCCGGCGCCACCGCGTTGACCCGAACGCCAAACTGGGCCAGTTCCTTCGCGAACGATCGGGTGAAGGAGGCCATGCCCGCCTTCGAGGCGCAGTAGTGCGCGCAGGGGTTCATGCCGCCGGTCCAGGTCGCGTCCGAGGCGACGTTCACAATTGCGCCGGAGCCCTGGCGCGCCATCTGTCGCGCGGCGGCCTGGGCGCAGAAGAACGCGCCGCGCAGATTGGTCGCCATCAAATGATCCCAGTCGGCCTCATCGATCTCGAGGACCGGGCGCACCTGGTAGAGCCCGGCGTTGTTCACCAGCAGATCGAGCCGTCCCCGCTCGCCTGCCACCCGTTCGACCAGACGGCGCGTTCCGGCGACGTCGCTCACGTCCTGGACGATTGGCGTCGCCCGGCCGCCGGCCTCGGTCACCGAACTGGCCGTCTCATCCAGGGCCGTCGCATCGCGCCCGGTCAGCACCACGTCGGCGCCCTCGCGCGCGCAGGCAATGGCAATCGCCCGGCCGATGCCGCGCGAGGCGCCGGTCACCAGGGCGACTTGATCCGCCAAACGCATCGGTCTATCCATCAGGGCCAAGAGCGGAGATCCTGAGGCTCTTCGTCGGCCAAAACAAGCACTCGTCGATCAATCTCATCACCCAAAGACAAGCCGACCAATCGCAACTCGTCAAGGACCGGTTTGACCGCGGGAATGAGCCCTCGGGTCTTGGCGAGCACCAGGGTGCCGGCGCTTCCGACGACTTCAAGCCCGTGCGCACGCGCCAGGCGCCGACCGCGACGGTCATCGAGTAAGAGCGTGACGTCTCTCCCCAATTGCGCGGCGAGGGCGATGGCCTCGGCTTCACCTGGATCCAGCTCCTCCAACCAGGCTCGCGGAGCGTCTGACGGGGCCAGGCGGCATATTCGTATCCAGGGTTCATCACCCGGGTCCAAAACATCCGGACGGTTGGTGCGCTTGGCCGAGACCTCGAGATGGACCGTTGGAGGGATGAGAATCTCTCCGAACAGCTCGTGAAGGATCCACAATCCTCCAGCCTTGGAAAAGACGATCAGCGGGCTGCTATCACTGACCGTCGTCACGCGCTTCCTTGCTCTTCGCGAGCCGACCTACCGTCTGTAGCTCTCGGTCTAGCTCCTCGACTGTTTCTGGGCCCGAGGGTATTTGGTGGCGCGCCATCAAATCGAGGATATCCCACCGAGTTAGACCTAATAACCGTGCTGCTCTGCCTTGGCTTATTCTAGCTTCTCGGAGCAGATCGAGCACCAGGGCTTCTTTCGCCTTCGCCGCGGCTGCTTCGGCAGAGCCAAGGAGGGAAATCAGTTCTTCCGGCACTTCTAGTGCAACCGTACGCGTGGGCATGTCCACCTCCGAGATTCCGGGCTCACGTCGATTTTAGCACGTCCGCTTCCAGGCCAGTGATTCGTTGCCGCGTCCGACCGAACCGGTGCCAGGGGCGCTGTGTCCTGGCAAACCTACTATGATGTCTCGGGAAAGGGGATGCGAGACCGATGCGAACAACCGTGAGCCGGCGCGGACGGACGGTCATTCCGGCGGAATTGCGACGTCGCTACGGCCTCGAAGAAGGAACGCGGATCGAGTGGGTCGATACCGGCAGCGGCCTGAAAGTAGTCCCCGTGCCGTCCGATCCAATCTCCGCGTTGCGGGGGATCGGGCGCGGAGAAAAACTCCTCGATCGCTTGCTGGCGGAGCGCCGGAATGACCGATCGCGGGAATAAGGCATATCTCCTCGACACCTCCGCGGCGATCACGCTCATTGAAGACGAGCCGGGGGCGGAGCGCGTCGAGGACTTGCTTCGCGCGGAACGCGTCGTCGTCCCATTCGTGGTCGGCCTGGAGGTGTACTACATTACCCGACGCGAGCGGACGCCGGATGAAGCGGACCGTCGCCTGGCGCTGATTCGCCGACTGCCCGCGATCTGGGTGGATCGTGTTTCGGAGGCGGTGCTCGTGACGGCCGGTAACCTGAAGTCGCGGCACCGTCTGTCTCTGGCCGACGCCCTCGTCGCCGCCTTCGCCATCGACGCCGGCGCTATTCTCGTCCACAAAGATCCCGAGTACGAGAAGCTCGGTTCCGTGGTGGAACAGGGCCGTCTGCCATCGAAGGCCGCCGAGTGATCGGTAGTGGGTCATTTTGAATCGGTGGATTCAAAAATTGACGATAACAAAGAAACGGAACCTCGACGCTGAAGCCCCGTCCCTCTTGTCAGTCCCGGTTAGGGTTGACTAATTCTTGCCCTTGGCCGGCGACTTTGCCGGTGAGCAAGGCGGGGTACGGTAATGTGTCGGCACCTTCTTTCCATCCGCTGTTTCATACGGATGGACGAAGACCCGCTTCTTACCAGCTTCAGTCCGCGCCATAACGGCCCTCATGAAGCCCTCGGTCTCTCACGTGGCGAGATAGCCTGTCGACTCGCAGGTTCGCTTGACCACCGGCCGAGACCGCGAGTACCATTGCGGCTGTTCACCTCGCCCGGTGGGGCACTCGCTCCGCAAGGCATGCAAAAGCCCCGATCGGCAACCGGTCGGGGCTGCTTTTTCGTCCCGGTATGGTATGTGATTACCGCAACACAAGACGCTTCGGAGCCCCGTACCGGCTTCCGAAGAACTTCCGCGCCGGGCCTTTTAGCAGATGGCCCGGTGCAATCATTTTACCAGATCTCTTGTACACGTCCGAGCCCTTGACTTTACGCTTCTTGCGCCTCGATCAAGGCAACGATCTCCACGGCATCCTGCTGGCGGGACGCGATACCGGCCGCAATCGCGAGTGTCAGCCCATTCGAGACTTTGGTGAGATCGGCAAAAGTTATAGTACAAGAAATGCAGGCCGCCGGTATGCGCACGGACACCCACGTCGCGATCGCTCGGGCCAACCGAGATCTGATTATCCCCGAATACCTCTATGCGTATCCAAAAGGCGCCCAGGGGCAGACACAACTCCGGAGTCGAGAGAGGTGATTGGACGCGCGAAAAAGTCGGCTTCCGGCTCACGGAGCTCAATCTTGCGGACCTCAGGTGTGTCCCCATTCCACTTCCGGGCCATCGAGAGCAGCGCCGAATCGTCGAGCACCTGAGCAATTTAGAAACGAAGGCAGCGAGAGTAAGGATTCTCCAAACCGAGACGGCTGCCGCGTTAGATGCCTTGCTGCCGTCCATTCTCGACAAGGCGTTTCGTGGGGAGCTGTGACCGACGGTCCATGAGTACGGGTAATCGGTAGCCGGGGCATATGCCCGGCACGGTTACACGAGCATGGACGAAGCGGCCATTCGACTTGAACCAGCTTGCGATCTCCATCGTCGAGGATGCCACCGGAGAGCGTTTAGCGGATCGGTCAGTTGAGCCCGAGGATCCCGCACCGGCGTGGAATCCCCACGCCCAAGCGCGCGCGCAGTTGGGGCGAGCAAGGGCAGCACCGGAAGAACTCTCGCCCCCTAGAAACTTTCCTCGATCTCCCGCTCCCGCACGTCCCGTGTGAAGTCCAGATGCAACTGAATGGGCACGCTCGGCCTTCTCGTCTCGTTGTAGTAATCGACGTCGATCTTTAGCTGGTAACAATCTCCGACGATCTGCTCGCGCTGTTGCCTGAACGCGACCTGCATGTGCTCCCGTGGGGCAGTTCGGATGTCATCCCAGAGCGGGATCTGCCGGGGGGCATCCCCGGCGCGCGCGGCGTGCTTGGCGCGTACCTTGCGGCCGCTCGGATCCTCGATGTACTCCTCGCGCATCGCGCGGGCCATGTCCTCGGCTAGACGGTCGGCGTAGTCAGACAATCGGGGTGACCATCGCTTGTTGTCAATGGCCCACCGCGCTATGGCGCGGGCAGCAGCCGGCCACGGCTGGCTGGACAAGCGATAATCCTCGACCAGTCGCTGCATCTGTTCATTGTAGGTCGGCCCCATCCGAACACTCTCCCCTCAAACGACGTTACAAGCCGGCCGGTACGATTGATCCCCACCCATCCGTGAGCGCGGACTGAGAGATGATGCCCCGTACCTTCGTGAGCATCTCGCGATCACTGGCGTAGTCAATATAACCCCGGTATTGGAGTTGACCGACCACAATACCGGGTTCAACTCCGACCCTGACGGCAAAGGCCCTGATCTTTGCCTTCGGGTAAATGGGATGCATTCGCGTCACAAAATTGTCCAACTCCTCGGGTAAGATCAGTGTTCCCGCGGCGAAACTGTCAGCAGCCACCTCGCTCGGGGGCCTGTCATCGTCATCGCGCGAACGTTCGGCCCAGGTATCAACATCGACGGCGTCGTGTCCCTCTCTCACGTGGTAAATCTCGTGCCAGAGCGTGTGCCAGAAGTAATCGATCCGGTCGAATCGCATCGTGAGGGCAATGACCGGTGAGTCTTCATCTAACCAGATCGTGGCGCCGTCCATCCGGCTTTGCGGAAGCGGCTCGATGATGAGGAATCGTACGCCTGCTTCCGCCAGAATCTTCGGGACGTGACGGATTTCCGAGGCGTGCTGGACCAGCGCGCGCAGCTTCGCGATCGCGGCGTCGAGCTTGGCGCGGGAGAATGCCTCGGCGAACACCGCACGCGCCAGCTTCTTGGCGCGAAACAGCCAGGCCGCTTGAGCCGGCGTGGTCACTTCATACGGCGTGGACTTTCTGGCGGCGTAGCCACGGAATACGACCTCCTCGTCCAGGGTCGCGATCTCGAAGAAGTCCAGCACGCGTCGTTCAAGAACGGCGACGTTATCGGAGGGAGCAATCCAATTGCGCTTGATCATCTCCCGGATGGGCGCTTTCGACCAAAGCCGCGCGCGGCGGGCCGCGCTATCGTCGCGGTCGGCGAGCAGCGATAGCTGATAAGCGGCCTCCAGATTGAGCCAGAATTGCGGGCTCGTGCCGAATGCGGCGCTCAACCCTTGCGCCAGTTCAGGAGTAACCCGACGACGGGCGTTGACCAGATCGCTGACGACCATCTCGTCGCGGCCCAAAATATCGGCCAGATCAGCCTGTACCCAGCCACGGTCGGCAAGTTCCTCTTTGATGAATTGCCCCGGTGGGAAAGCTTCGGCGGGCACCCGTACGTTCATCGTCGCCTCTCCTTCCCTCAGTGATAGTCCTCGATACCTATGATCCATACGACCTTGGAGCGGTCCGCTCCCTGAAACTCAAGGATGAGACGGTATTGATCGTTCAACCGCATCGAGTACTGATGCTGGCGGCTTCCAGCCAGCTTCTCAAAGTGAAATGACTTCATTCGCCGTAAGTCTCGCTCGTCCGTCGCAGCCCGAATCGCCTGCATCCGGAGACGGTACGCCCGAACAAGGGCGGAAGACAGTCCACAGGTGAAACTCGCATCGGTCTCCAACCGGTCGAGATCGTCGTCCGCGAAACTGACTTCCATCCATCTCCATCCAGCGTGACTCTACGGCAAATCTGTGTCCATGTCAATAGGCTAATAATACTAAATCATTATTGAACAATTGATGATTGAGAGAGCGCCAAGTTTGACATCAGACGCTCTCCGTGTTTGACTCGCTCAAGTGAATGGCCCCCGACCGTATGCCAG
>JBOGTX010000803.1:0-2262 GCA_050695695.1 Chloroflexota bacterium | reverse complement strand
GTGCAATTAGTGCTAATTGGTAGTGTGGTTTGTTGTACGAAATAGTCTATTTCTTGACCTTGCCTGTATCGCCCACGCAGTAAATATTGCCCTCAGTCTGCCCTTGGACTTTTTTATGGCGATCGAGAGCGCGCCAAAACAGTTCAGCATCTCGGCAGGCACCCTCGGGGAGGGAATGCGAGAACTTCGTGGGCATCCCGCGAGGGAGGGTGGCCGACGATCGACCCAGAAATAACCGAGAGACAATGGAGCCCTCGAATGACGCGCGGGGTCGCGGATACCGATGAGGTCAACGGCCTCCGTGATCGATTCCTCCCGGTCGAGGCCCAACCTCAACGTAGCCGGTCCGGCCTTCGGGTCGCATGGCATGGACGAATCACCGTGTCATTGAAGGGCGGCGGCGACACCTGTGAACCGGCGAACGCCGGCCTCGAGACGCCGATACGCGACATCGCCGGTTCACGCCCATGCTCCACCAAATAATCTCCCAGCACCAGGCGCGACGGTGTGAAGGGGGTTTCATCAGCGGTCGCTCCGGTGGATCGTGGCGCCCAATATATTTACAAATATCGATATATGGCATAAAGTTGATCTCAGGGAGGGTGCGGCATGCGCCAATTTGTTGGCTTACCCAGGCGCGCCGTCCTCGAGCAGCGATGCCGCGACGCTTCGGCTTTGCCGAGGGATCCCAGCGTCGCCGGCGATGAGGCTCGCCTGTTCCGGGCGCTCGGAGACGAGACCCGCGTCCAGATCGTTCGCCTGCTGGCCACCCAGGAAGAGCCTCTCTGCGTGTGCCACGTCGAAGCGGCGTTCAGCCTGTCCCAGCCGACGATCTCGCACCATCTCAAAGTGTTGCGCGACGCGCGTCTGGTGACAGCCGAGCGGCACGGGGTGTGGATCTACTACCGATTGAACCCCGAGCGCCTCGGGGCGCTCCGAAAATTCGTCGCGGCGGTCGCCCACGAACCGGGTGATGAGAAGGAGTGAGCAGCATGCCTGACCCAAACGAGATCCGCGACGCGGTGCGGGAACGCTACGGGCGAATCGCGCTGACGGTGCTTCAGCCCGAGGTAGCCGAGGGGCGGGATTCCTGTTGCGGTGGCGAGTGTTGTGGTGGCGCTGGCGACCCGATCAGCGGGAGCCTGTACCGACCGGAGGAGGTAGCGGCGCTTCCCGCCGACGCGGTGCTGGCGTCACTTGGCTGTGGCAACCCGACCGCGCTGGCCGAGCTCGCTCCGGGCGAGACGGTGCTCGACCTTGGCTCGGGCGGCGGGATCGACGTGCTGCTCTCGGCCCGGCGGGTTGGCCCTAGCGGCAAGGCCTACGGGCTGGATATGACCGACGAGATGCTGGCGCTGGCCCGCCAGAACGCGACCCGGGCCGGCGCCGACAACGTCGAGTTCCTGAAGGGGCGAATCGAGGAGATTCCGCTCCCCGACGACAGCGTGGACGTGGTGATCTCCAACTGCGTGATCAACTTATCCACCGACAAGTGCCAGGTTCTGCGCGAGGCGTTCCGGGTGCTCAAGCCGGGCGGTCGGTTGGCGGTCTCCGACGTCGTCGTCGACGGGCCGGTTCCGGAGTCGCTGCGCCACCAGATCGCAGCGTGGGTCGGGTGCGTCGCCGGCGCGCTCGATCGCGACGACTACCTGGCGCGCCTGGCCAGTGCCGGTTTCGTCGACGCCAGCATCGAGCCCACCCGCTACTACAACGTCGGCGAGCTGGATGACGCCCAGCTCAAGACCTGGCTCGCCACCCGACCGGCCGATGAGTGGGCACGCCTGAGCCACGCCTTCTTCGGGGCGTTCGTCCGAGCAAAGAAGCCGGCTTTCACGTAACGCCAGGGTGAACACTGCCTGGATTCGCCCCGCAAATCCAGGCAGTGTTCACCCGAATCGCCCCTTGCCCACCCTTTCTTAGCGCGTCGGGATGGCGTAGGCGACCGGCACCGGGTCGTTCCAGGGATCGCGGACGGCGGCCTCGTGGATGGTGTAGGTCAGATCGGCATCCAGGCCACTGACGCGGCGCTCGGACAGGTAGGCCTCGAGGTGGGCGCGAGCGTCCGGCCCGGCCGCGTGGGCGATGCCACAGCAGCAGTGCTCGTGGGCGGCCGGCGCGCCGCGCTTGAGCCGAACCTGCGGGCGACAGCCACACTCGCAGGCGTAACGGACCCCGTAGGTCTCGCCGTCGTGCAGCAGCTTCGTGCTGAACTCGATCGGCTTGGCGGTGGTTTCAGCCATGCTTCCTTCTCACAAATTTAAT
>JBOGTX010000802.1:0-5996 GCA_050695695.1 Chloroflexota bacterium | reverse complement strand
ACTACGACCTGACCAAAGGCTGGCCGGTCGTCACCGGGCCTTACACCCTGGTCCATTCCGACCCGCAGCAGAAGATCTGGGACCGCAACGAAAACTGGTGGGGGAAGAAGGCCGGCTTCGCGCCGCTGCCCGCGCCGGCGCGCCTGGTGTTCCTGCCGGGCTACGACGAGTCGAAGCAGGTCGAGATGGTCATCAACAACGAGGTCGACTGCACACTGTCGATGCAACTGGGCAACATCCAGGCGGCGCTGGCCAAGAATCCGAAGGTCACCTCCTGGACCGGCGAAAAGCCACCCTACGGCTACACCGACTGGTGGCCGACCGGTCTTGGCTTCAACGATTCCAAGCCCCCGTTCAACGATCCGGACATTCGCTGGGCGATCAACCACGCGATCAACCGCGACCAGATCGTCGCGGTTGGCTACCACGGCGCCGGCGAGAAGGCGATCTTCCCCTACCCGGACTTCCCGGCGCTCAAGCCGTTCATCGATGGCCTCTCCGACATCGTCCAGCGCTATCCGATCGACAGCTTCGATCTGAACAAGACCGCGCAGATCATGCAGTCGAAGGGCTACGCCAAGGACCAGGGAGGATTCTGGTCGAAGGGCGGCAAGCGCCTGTCGATGGTCGTCATCACCTTCCCGGTCGAGCAGGACGTCACCCCGGTCGTCGTCGAGCAGCTTCGGAAGGGCGGTTTCGACGCCTCGTTCAAGATGCCGAACAACTTCGGCACCCTGATCTTCAACGGCGCGGCCGACGCCTTCGTCTTCGGCCACGGCGGCAGCGTGCGGGACCCGTACTTCACCATGCGGCTCTACCAGAGCCAGTACTCGGCGCCGACCGGCCAGCCGGCGGGCCAGCCTTACCGCTGGCAGAACCCCGACTTCGACAAGATCGTCAACCAGATGGGCGAGACCGCGCCGGACGACTCGAAGCTGGAGCAGTTGTTCCACCAGGCGATGGAGATCTGGATTCCAGCGCTGCCGGACATCGCGTTCGTCCAGTTCTACCACCGCAATCCGGTCAACACGACCTACTGGACGAACTGGCCAGACGCGACGAACCCCTACATTAACAGCGCGAACTGGCACCGTACCTGCGAGCTGCTGCTGCTGGGACTGAAGCCAGCCGCGGGCTAAATTCCGAGTGTCGTGAGGCATCCCGGATTTTCGGCGCGTCGGGGGGACCTCTCTCCCGGCCTCTCCCCGGCGCGGGGAGAGGAGCTTCCAAGGGAGGATCTCCCTTGATCGCCCCCGCTCTCCCCGGCGCGGAGAGAGCGGGACAGGGTGAGAGAGGTCTCTTCGACGCGGCGCGCAAAATTCGGGATGTTTCACTTTCGATTAAATTGACGTTCCCGGTGCCAGCGCACTACACTGAAAAGTGACAGAGACGTCAACCGGCGTGGACGCCGGCACCCACCGGTCTTGGCGCCGCCAGAGTCATTGATGACATAGCTGGCAGCCAGCCGTCTTCGCGAAGCCAGGAACTCCCCCGTACTGGCGAGAGAGCTCTTCCCCCTCCACGAGACCCGCGGGCCGCGGCAAGCTGCCATTGATGCCAACTTCTCATATTGTTATTGGAGACATTCGATGCCTAGCTTGTCCGCGTTTTCCCGCCGTCGCTTTCTCGCGTCGGCAGGTGGTGTCGGCGCCGCGCTCCTCCTGGTCGCGTGCTCACGGAACCCCTTCGCAAGCAGCCCGACCGCCTCCACCTCGTCCAAATCGTCATCGACGCCGACGACCGGCGCCACACCCAGGCCGGCGACGACATCCGCCAGCCCGACGGTCGCACCCAAATCCACCGCCGCTCCGCAGTCTAGCCCGGCCGCGGTCAGCCAGGTACCGCGCGAGCAGACGCTGATTCTCGGCTGCGCCGATGGCCCGGGTAATCAGTTTGCCGACGTCCAGCTGATGAATCCCTACCTGCCCGGCATTTCCCGCAGCGGCTACAATTTCGTGATGGAGCCGCTCTACTACTACAATCCCTATCATACGGGCAGCGTCTGCGGGCCGGCCGGCATCACCTGCCAGGATGGCGAGATCCCCTGGCTTGCCGAAAGCTATTCCTACAGCTCGGACTTCAAGCAACTGTCGATCAAGATCCGCCCGAACGTGACCTGGAGCGATGGTCAACCATTCACCGCCAACGACGTGATGTTCACGGTTAACATGCTGAAGGACAACGCGCCGAAGCTGACCTGGTCGACCGACATGCGGCAGTGGGTGAAGGAAGCGACCGCGATCGACGATCACACCGTTCAGGTCACGTTGACGAACCCTAATCCGCGCTTCTTCTTCAGCTACTTCGAGTTCCACGAGGACATTGGCATCCAGATCCAGCCCGAGCACATCTGGAAGGGCAAGGACCCGACGACCTTCACCAACTTCGATCTGAGCAAAGGCTGGCCGATTGTGACCGGGCCGTGGCACCTGACGCTGTCAAGCGCGAGCCAGAAGATCTGGGACCGCCGCTCCGATTGGTGGGCGACCACGACCGGCTTCCACCCGCTGCCAAAAGTCCAGCGGGTGATCTACCTGCCCGAATACGACGAGCCGAAGCTGGTCGAGCTCCTGGTCAGTAACCAGGCCGATGAGACCCTGGACCTTCGTCCGCGGAACGCCAAAGCAGCGCTCGCTCGAAATCCGAAGCTGGCCGTCTGGACGACCAACAACGCGTCGCCGTATGGTTACCTGGATTGGTGGCCGGTCTCGCTTGGCTTCAACGACTCGAAGGCACCGTACAGCGATCCGGACATTCGCTGGGCGATCGATCACGCGATCAATCGCAAGCAGATCGTCGACCTCGGCTACGGCGGGGCCGGGTCGCCCACGTTGCTGCCGTACCCCAACTTCCCGGCGCTCCTGCCCTACCTGGAAGGGCTGTCCGACATCACCAAGGACTACCCGATCGACAGCTTCGATCCGGCCAAGACGGCCCAGATGATGGAGGCAAAGGGCTACGCGAAGAGCCAGGGTGGCTTCTGGACGAAGGACGGCAAGCAACTGTCGCTGGTGATCTTGATTTCCCAGATCATGCAAGACATCACCCCGGTCGTCGTCGCCCAGCTGCGAAAAGCCGGGTTCAACGCCGACTTCAAGTCCCCGTCGGATGTCGGGACGCTCGAGCTCGAGGGCACCAAGGACGCCTTCATCAACGGCCACGGCGGGAGCGTGCGCGACCCCTACTTCACCTTGCGCCTCTATCAGAGCCGCTACTCGGCCCCGACCGGCCAGGCGGCGGTCTACCCCTACCGCTGGCACGATGCCGATTTCGACAAGATCGTCGACCAGATGGGCGAGACGGCCCCGAGCGATCCGAAGCTCGAGAACCTCTTCCACCAGGCGATGCAGATCTGGATTCCGGCGCTTCCCGATATCGGGCTTGTCCAGTGGTATCACCGGATCCCGGTGAATACCACCTACTGGAAGAACTGGCCAGACGAGAAGAACCCTTACATCAACACCGCGAACTGGCACCGGACCTCGCCGCTCTTGATCAACGAGCTGGAGCCGGTGATGTAAGGGAACATCATCCCCCACTCTCTCTTGTCTTGCCACGGTGAACGTGGAGCATCCCGAATTTTGTGGGAGTGGTGCTCAGGAAGGACGTAGGGCAGGAGACAAGCTCCCTCTTTCAAGGGGTAGGTATTTCGCGGGCGCCGCCGGGGGAACCTCTCCCTCGGTCCCTCCCCGACGCGGGGAGGGAAGCTTCGGTGGGAGGACCGGTGCCCGGTCCGGGCCTCAGTGATGAGGGGAAAGGACGGTTACCGCCACCGGTCTTCACCCCGAAGCTCCTCTCCCCGCGTCGAAGGTTCCCCCTGGAGAAGGGGGCGAGGGGGTAGAGAAGAGGCCGGGAGAGAGGTTCCCCGGTCCCTCACGCCTTTCCCCGCCCGGGCGTTGCTCCAACGTCAAGCGATCGTTGAGAATTGGATAAGATTTCAAGCAATAGCTTGACGCGCACGTTTGCTGGTGCGAGAGTCGCCCTGGGCGCGTCGCGCCCCCTGGCTGGTGCCCAGACCCTCCCCCTGATCGGGCGATCTCGGCGTGGGCTCGCGACGCCGACGTTTGGCGCGGGTGGGGGCGGGCGATGGGGCGACGTTCTGGCTGGTCTTTTCCTCGATTTTCTCCTGGCCTTGGGATAAGTCTCGGACTGGTTATCGGGCTGATCGGCCTGCTGGCCGCCTCGTCGGGCGTCTCCGCCGGAACGCCGTGCGGCGTCGGGCCGTTCGAGGTCTACCTGCCGTTGGTGTTCAACCGGGCGGCGGTCCCCGCCCAGGTGACCGGAGCGCGAGCGAATCGCGCGCTCGCGGATTGCACCTCGCCAACGCCGACGAATTCGCCTGTAGCGACTCCGACCAATACGCCGACCACGGTCGCGGCCCCGACCAGCACGCCGACGGTCGTCATCCCGCCTAATCCCAGCTCGGTCGCGCCCCCGCTCGACCAGGGCGTCGCGACCAACGCCTACGCGGCGACCCAGTTTCTCTACACCGGGAGCAACCCGATCCAAACCGGGGTGAGTCCGGGCACGATCGCCGTCCAACGCGCGGCGGTGATCCGCGGCACGGTTCAGAGCGCCGCCGGCGCGGCACTGCCGGGCGCGACCGTGTCGATCTTGAATCACCCGGAGCTGGGCCAGACGGTGAGCCGCGCCGATGGCGGCTACGATCTGGTCGTGAACGGCGGTGGATCCCTGACCGTCAACGTCGCGAAGTCGGGGTACCTGACGGTCCAGCGGCAGGCCACCGTGCCCTGGCAAGATTACCTGACCCTGCCCGCGGTCACCCTGCTCCAGGCCGATCCGGACGTCACGACGATCGACACCTCCGGGAGCGATGGCGCTGCCCAGGTCGCCCGGAGCACGACCCAGAACGATAGCTCCGGCACCCGCACCGCGACCCTGATCTTCCCCCCGAACACCAGCGCCCAGCTCACGTTCGCGAGCGGCTCGCTCCGGGCAATCTCGATGCTGCACGTGCGGGCCACCGAGTACACCGTGGGCGTGGCCGGGCCGAGCGCGATGCCGGGCCAGCTTCCGTCCAGCAGCGGCTACACCTACGCGGTCGAGTTCAGCGCCGACGAGGTCACGGCCGATGGCGCCTCCGGCGTCCAGTTCAGTCAGCCGATCGTCTCGTACCTGGACAATTTCCTGGCCTTCCCGGTCGGCGGAGCGGTGCCGAGCGGCGCCTACAGCCAGGGGAACGGACAGTGGGTCGGCCAGGCGAACGGCGTGGTGGTGAAGATCCTCAGCATCTCCGGTGGCGCGGCCGATCTCGACGTCGACGGGCTGGGGAACCCGGCGACGTCCCAGGAGTACCAGAACCTCGGGATCACCACCGCCGAGCGCCAGCAGCTCGCGGGCCTGTATCCGGTCGGCGCGACCCTCTGGCGGGTGCCGGTCGCCCACTTCTCGGCGTGGGACTTCAACTGGCCGTGGGGGCCGGGGACCGGCGCGTCGCCGCCCAATCCGCCCTCGCCAACGCCGCCGGTGCCGCCCTGCAAGCCGTGCCAGGCCGGCCAGGGCGCCGATCCGATCGAGGCGCATAACCAGGCATTCGGCTACGATGTGCCGGTCGTCGGCACGAGCTACCTTCTCCACTACCAGAGCGATCGCGCCGCCGGGCGCGCCGCGCAAAACCAGATCACCATCCCACTGATCGACGCGACGCCGGTGCCGAGCCTCCAGGGAATCACCTTGAACGTCCAGATCGCCGGCCAGTCGTTCAGCCAGACGTTCCCGGCGACGCAGCCAGGCTATACCTATACCTGGAACGGCCAGGATGCCTACGGACGGACGGTCCAGGGCGAGCAGCCGATCACCGCGCAAATCGGCTACACCTACCCGGGCACCTACCTCACGCCGTCGCAGACCGCGAGCATCGCGGCGCTGACGCCGTTCTTCGGGCACTTTTCCTACGACGGCGCGCGGGCCACCGCCGACTCGACCCGCATGACGGTGACCCTCTGGAAGAGCTGGGAAGGCATGGTCGGCAAGTG
>JBOGTX010000801.1:0-5435 GCA_050695695.1 Chloroflexota bacterium | reverse complement strand
GCCTGCAGCCGAAGCCCGTCGTATTTCGGCTCGACGATGACCCGCCCCAGCCGCCGAATGACCTCTTCCGTCGACGGCAGTCGCTCGGCAAGCGCCGGGAGCACCGGGCGCCCCGGCGTCGGACGGATCTCATCGAGCGCGGCAAGCCCGCCGTTCAGCAGGCGGCCCGCCACGACCCCGAGGTCCGCGCACCAGCCGTAGGCCCGCGCGATCGGCGGGCGCGCGCCCAGGCCGCCCGAGACGGCGATCGAGAGCGCGTCCAACACGGTCGCGTCGCCGACGCCCAGCCGGAGCCGCCCCTGGCAGATCCGCGCCAGGTAACGCGCCGCCGGGCCGCCGGTCCGGCGGAACAGATCCTCCAGCAGCCGCACCTTCACCACCACCGACCCGACTCCCACCGTGGTCGCGATCCGACCAAGCTGGTCGTACACCGCCCGAACCGTCAGCGGCGTACCGGTCGACGGCGTGAGGAGCCCCTCGGCCACCAGCCCGAGGTCGCCAAGCTGGTCGTAGCGGCGCCAGATCTCCTCGATCGGAACGTTCGCCGCCCCGGCGATCGCCAGGGCGATTCGCCGCTCGTCCAGACCGAGGTCCGGCGCGGCATACGGCGGGCCGAGCTGTCCCTGGAGGAGGTAGGGGAGAATCGTCGCGTCGTCCGGCGCGTCTCGGAAAAGCGCGGCCAGCCGCGCCTCCACCCGAGCGCGGCGGCTCGACGCCTCGATCTCCCGAAAAGCCACGGCGAGTGCCAGGAATTCCATCAACCCTCCAACCGGATCGCCCGCGCATCTTGCCTGCCAGCGACAATCTGTCTATGATTTGCCACGTTCCAGGAACTCCAGAGGAAACAAGCCCGTGGTGCCGCTCATCGTCGGAATCGTGCTGGTCCTGGTCGGGATCGTCTTCGCGCTGCTGGTCGCGCGCGCGGCGCGAGCGAAGAATCCGCTCCTGCGCTGGCTGGGGGTGATCGTCGCCGGCCTGCTGACCGGAGTCTGCGTGCTGGTTGGCACGATCGATCTGGTGGGCGTCTACCGATTGAACGCGGTGCATGCCAATCCGGTGAGCGAGCTGAAAGTCTCGGCGAGCGCCGAGCAGCTCGCGCGCGGCGAGCACCTTGCCCACGTCTGCGCCGCCTGCCATTCGACGACTGGCAGTCTTCCGCTGAATGGCGGATCGGCCAGCATCCTGTCGAGCCCGGATGGCTCTGGCCTCGCGACCCTCTACGCGCCGAACCTGACGCCGGGCGGTCCGCTCAAGGACTGGTCGGATGGCGAGATCATCCGGGCGGTCCGGGAAGGCGTCGACCAGAATGGCCACGCCCTGATCATCATGCCGTCGGAGGGCTTCCACCAGATGAGCGACTCCGACGTCCAGGCGATCGTGGCCTATCTCCGATCGCAGCCGGCGGTCGATCGCGCCACGCCACCGCGGAACGTCTACCTGATCGGAACCCTGCTGATCGGCGCGGGGGTCTTCCCCACCTCCGTCCAGGCCCCGATCGTCGGGCCGGTCGCGCCGCCGCCCGCCGGTCCCAGCGCCGAGCACGGCGCGTACCTGGTCGCGATCTCGGGTTGTCGCTCTTGCCACGGCGCGGACCTCGCCGGCGGGCGGGCCGGCGCCGGGCCGCCGGATGGGCCGAATCTCACCCTGATCGTCCCGCGGTGGACCGCGACCCAGTTCGTCACGACGATCCGGACCGGGAAGGATCCGAACGGCTACTCCCTGCGACCGGACATGATGCCCTGGAAGGAGTTCTCGGCGGCCTACTCCGACGAGGAGCTGACCGCGATCGACGCTTACCTGCGCACCCTGAAGCCGATCGAGCACCCGCCGCGATGAGCGAGGTGCTGAGCGGGGTCGTCCGGCTGCAAGATGGCATCGCCTTTCAGGCGACCTCGGGCAGCGATCACATCATCACTCTCGATGGGCGGCCCGAGCACGGCGGAGCCGGTCGCGGCCCTAGCCCGATGGAGCTCTTGTTATTGGCCCTGGGTAGCTGCACCGGCATGACCGTGCTCGACCTGCTCCGTCGGCGGCGCCAGGAGGTTTCCGGCTACGAGATCCACCTCGAGGGCGAGCAGACCGACGTCCACCCGAGGATCTTCAAGCGAATCCAGGTCGAGCACCGGATCCGCGGCCACGCGCTCGATCCAGCAATCGTCGGGCGCGCGATCGAGCTCGCGGCGACGCGCTACTGCCCGGTGATGGCCATGCTGGGAAAAGCCACCACGATTGACGAGCGCTACCGCCTGATCGACGACGCGACCGGCGCGGAGCTAATGGGCGGGGCAATCGGGTTCCACGTCGCTCGCTCACAACCATAGCCGAATCCTGGGTTAGATTCTGCCAGATCCTTGTTCCTTCTTCGCGTTCTTCGCGGTGCCGGTCTCCGGTCCTTTCGTTCACCGAATTCCCGGGATCGCGACGCCGAGCGTGGCGATCTGGGTCAGGGCCAGCATCAAGAGGAAGCCCATCGCGAAACAGGCCGGAATCGTCAGCACCCAGGCGGTCACGATGTTTCCGGCCACCTGCCAGCCCACGTCGCGCGGGGCTCGAACCATTCCCACACCGAGGATCGACCCCGAGATCGCGTGCGTCGTCGAGATCGGAATTCCCAGCCGCGTCGCGATCTCGATCACCGTGCCGGCGGCGGTCTCGGCCGCGAAGCCGTTCACCGGGGCCAGCTTGACCAGGCGGTGCCCCATTGTTTTGATGATCCGCCAGCCCCCGAACGTCGTTCCCAGCCCCATGGCCAGCGCGCAGGCCACCATGACCCAGAGGGGCACGTAGAAGTTGTTCCCGAGCAGGCCCGAGGTGAACAGCGCCAGCGCGATGACCCCCATCGTCTTCTGGCCGTCGTTGCCGCCGTGGCTGAAGGCCACGTACGCCGACGAGAGGAGCTGGAGCCGCCCGAAGAGCCCACTGACCGCGGAACGCCGCGCGTCGCGAAACAGCCAGTAAATCGCCAGCATGAGCAGCCCCCCGAAGAGGACTCCGATGACCGGGGAATAGACGATGCCAACCATCGTCTTCAACGTGCCACCCAGCACGACGACCGAAAAGCCCCCGGTCGCCGCCACCGCCGAGCCGATCAAGCTGAAGATCAGCGCGTGCGAGCTCGAGGTGGGCAACCCAAAATACCAGGTGATGAGGTCCCAGAGCGCGGCGCTCAGCAGGGCGACCGCGACGGTCGTCTGGCTGACCGAATGGGGCTCGACGATTCCTTTACCCAGGGTCACTGCCACGGCGGTCCCCGAGAGCGCGCCGGCCAGGTTCAGCGTTCCCGCCATGATCACCGCCGGCAACGGCCGAAGGACCCGCGTCGCGACGACGGTGGCGATCGCGTTTGCCGAGTCGTGAAACCCGTTCAAGAATTCGAAGATCAGCCCCAGCACGACGACGATGTAGACGACGATCAACCCGGCACCCAATCAGCAAGCCTCCAAATTCAAAATCTCCAGCCGGGCCTGGCTCGAGAAAATTCTCAGGTCGATTCGAGGACGACGACGTTCATGGCGTCGGCGACGTCCTCGCAGCGATCGGTCGCGTCTTCCAACGCGCCGTAGATCTCTTTCCAGCGAATCAGATTGAACAGTTGGTCGGGGTGCTCGAGCAACTCGGCGATGCCGGTTCGGGTGACCTGATCGGCGTCGTTCTCCAGGCGATTGATCTCGATCGTGTGGCGACGCACCTCCTGGACGGTCTTCTTGCCGCGCATGAGGGGCATGGCCACGTCGATCTGCTCGGCGCACGCCAGGATGATCTCGCCCAGGCGCGCCGACTGAAGCGTCGGCTTCTCGACCTTGTAGAGCAGCATCAGGTCGGCGGCGGCCTCGACGTTGTCGACCACATCGTCCACCGCCGCGGCCAGGCGCTGGATCGTCTCGCGATCGAGGGGGGGAATGAACGTCCGATGCAGCATATCGTAGATTTCGTGGACGATGAAGTCGCCGTGGTGCTCCTGCTCGGTGATCCGAGCCACCTTTGCCTGGACGTTCGTGAAGTCGTGGAGGAGGTCGCTCAACAGACGCGCTGCTTCGACGAGGTTGGACGCGCCTTTTTCGAACCAGTCGTAAAAACCCTCCTCGGCCGGCAGGATCGAGAAGCGCGGCATGGATTCTCCTTCGGTCGGTGGCATTCGGATGTGATTATAGCCCCTCCCCTTGCTCGATGCCGCGCCCGCCTCATTCCATGCTGGCGAGAGCCAGACTCGACAGCGCGAACCGCGAAGCCAGGGCACTCGCCCCGGCGGTGGCGACGTTCGTCAGCCCGTAGAACTGGGCGCCGCGCCCAGGCCGCGAGCGGGCCAGCGCGCCAAGCCGCGGCGGTCTCCCTGATCGGCTTCATGCTCGGTCGACTGCACCTCGTCCCCGCCTGGGCCGCCTGGGCCTTTGCCTCACCAGCCCGCTCACCATCATCATCTTTCCCATCCATGTCGTCGCCGTCCAGGACGCGCTGAAATACCTGATCTGCGCCCTCTGGATCGTCGGCGCCATTCCCGCCGCGCTCGCCATGCTCACCATGCTCAATGGGAGTGACCAAGTCGGCGCCGGGCCCGTGGCCCCGGCCGAAGCCCGTGTGTGATGGGCGTGCCCGATGGCTGGCCCGGAATGGATTGGGATCAGGCGCCCTCGACCGTCGCGAAGATCGGGCTCGACCAGGCGCGACCACCGCTCGCCAGGACCACCCGCGCCCAGTATGCGCCGCCCGTTCCCGGGGCTGGATCTTCCCAGGTGACCCGCGCGCTGGTTGGACCAGGCTCATCGGGAATCCGCTCGACGACGACCCGCCGCTCTTTCTGGCCGGCGTCGACGACGAGCGGATCTTCCCCGATGGCCGACGGGTGGACACGAAAGCTGGCCGGGCCGGTCTCGAACACCAGCTCCGCGTCGTCTGGCGCGTCGAGATCGAGAATCACGCCGTCCAGGTCGCCCGCCGTGCTGCTTCGCCAGCGGATCGACCGTTCGTCACGGGATTGGATCCCTTCACTTGGCCGATCGAACGCCCAGGGCTCGACGGAGACGATCCGGCCACCGGTGAGGGCTAGGCCACCGTCCCAGCACGTCACCCGTCCTCGGGTGTCGTTCTCGGCGCCGGTCCAGGACACGCGCAGTCGCCTCCCGGGCGCGCCGAAGCGCTCGCGATGACACACCTCGGTCCCCTTCAGGAAGTCGATTCGTTCCAGGGGTAAAGGGCTGTCGACGCGCACGAAGACGCGGGGTGGATCGGAGATCGCGCACTCGCTGCCAAGCGGGTGGCCATTCAGCGAGACCCAGAGGACGATGCGCTCGCCGGTCGTCCCGTAGGTGCGTCGCGCCCGGAGAGCGTCGAAGATGGCCCCGCGACTGCGCCGCTCCGCATAAACCGCGGCCAGGCCGCCCCGTACGAGAAGCTCGTCGGCCGTCGCCGGGGCCAGCCCGGGGCGGCCACTGTGGTCG
>JBOGTX010000800.1:0-6771 GCA_050695695.1 Chloroflexota bacterium | reverse complement strand
GCTCGGGTGTGCCAGGCACGCCCGAGCCTTGCGTTGACCGCCAGAAGGGTCAGGACTGGGTGCCCTTGCCTTCTTTGGCTTTGCTGGTCGTCTTGCCGCCCTTCTTGCCGATGCGCGAGTAGTACTCGGGCCCGTGCTTCTCTTTGACGGCCTCGCCGCCGCGGCGGCCGATCTCCGAGTAGAACTCCGGCCCGTGCTTGCGCTTGACGGCCTCGCCGCCCTTCTTACCGATCTCGGAGTAGAACTCGCGTCCGCGTTCTCCCGCGACGGCTTCCCCACCCTTTTTGCCGATCTTCGAGTAGAACTCCGGACCGTACTTCTCCTTGACGGCCTCGCCGCCCTTCTTACCAGCCTCGCGGACGGTCATCTCGTGTGGTTGTTGCTCGTTCTTGGGCATTGCCCAATACCTCCATTCCGGCTGACGGTCCACCGGCGGCGGTCCCGCGTCCGACTCGCCCCACGCGAGAGACGCTTCACTCGACCGTCGCACGGACCGCTTCGGGCTAGCTCGGCAAGAACCTTGCCGCCGCTCCCCGACTTGAAACGAGCTTGGCACGGGGAGTGCCGGCGCCTACAATCAACCTGGCTGGAGGACGATCATGCCATTCCTTTTCAAGAACCGCGTCGATGCCGGCCGCGACCTGGCGTTGTCTCTCGAGAGCTACCGTGGGCCAGCCACGCTCGTCCTGGGCCTCCCACGCGGCGGCGTCGTGGTCGCCGCGGAAGTCGCCCGGGTGTTGGGAGCTCAGCTCAACGCGATCGTGACCCGCAAAGTCGGGGCGCCGGGAAATCCCGAATACGCGCTGGGCGCGGTGGCGGAAGGCGGCGTCGTGGTGCTCAATGACCGCGAAATCGCCGAATACCAGATCTCCCGGGCATTCGTGGACCAGGAGGTCCACCACCAGGAAGAAGAGATCCAGCGCCGGGTCCAACTTTACCGGGGTGGAGCGCCTCTGCCCACCATGCAACAGCGTCCGGTCCTCGTCGTCGACGACGGGGTCGCCACCGGCTACACCATGCTGGCCGCGCTGCGCGCGGTCAAGCAGCAGGGCGCCCATCCAGTGGTGATGGCGACCCCGGTCATCCCGCTCGCCTCGCTGGAGCGGCTCCAGGTCGAGTGCGACAACGCGGTCGTACTGGCGACGCCGGAGCCGTTCTACGCGGTCGGGCTCTTTTACGACGATTTCGCCCAGGTCAGCGATCGCGACGTCGTCCGCCTACTGAAAGCCGGAAAAACAACCCGGGCCGCCTGACGGCCCTAGCGCGAGCCATCCGAACGTCGCAGCTTGTCGCCCTCTTCGATGAGCATGACCGGGATTCCGTCCCGAATCGGATAACACCGTCCGCAGCCGGTGCAGACGAGGAGGGCGTCTTCCAAGACGACCTTCGTCTTGCACGCCGGGCAGACCAGGATGTCCAACAACTCCTGGCTGATCATTGGTCACTCCTTCCGTGATCGCACGCTACCATTTATCGCAAGCCACCCGCGGCGTCTCGAGCTTCGGGAACCGATGCCACCCGGGCAACCAGGAGACGTTCACCGCGAAGGTGTGAAGGACGCAAAGCGAGTCCATCCGGGCCGCGAACGGCACGAAAGACCACGAAACGCGCGAAAGCTTGGCGGTGACGGTCCCCTGCCGCCCAGAATTCGGATGGCTTCATCTGGCATGACGCTAGAATACCACCTGCCCAAATCTCGCGGCAATGCCGCCATCCGAGGGCCAGTACCTTTCGGCTATTGCCATCACGGCGATTTGTGATACGATCAGCCGCAACTTTCCATAATATTGTCTCTCGATCACCCCGGAGTAAAGCCGCGCATGAAAAAGAACGTTTCCTCGCTCTCCTGGATCCTCGTCCTTCCGCTCGCCCTTGCCGCGCTGATCGTGATTCGTGACCGCGCCATGCCGCGTGGCGTCCGCGCTCCAGCCCCCCACGCGACAACGATCAGTCGACCGGGCCGGTCCGGTCAGATCCCGGTCGCCGGAGCCAGCTCCGCGGCGCCGGTACCAACCAACCTGGCCCCGGTTCCGGCGGCGCCCGCTCAGTCGCCCATTCTGATCGTCGGCTCCGCCAGCCTGCTCCCCGGCCAGATCGGTTCGCCGCCGGCAACGGCGGAAGACCAGCAATTCGTCGCGATCCAACAACAGGCACACGATGGCGACGTCGTGAACGCGGAGGCTCAGCTCCGAAAAATCGCCGCCGGCACGAATCCGACGATCGCCGCGCGCGGGCAGCTCATGCTCGGCCAATTGCTGCTGATGAACGGAGACAACGCCAACGGCCAGAAAGCCTTCCAGGACTATCTCGCGCGATTCGCGACCGGAGCCGACGCCGCGCAGGTCCACTTCGCGCTCGGCGAGCTCGCCTTCCAACAGGGGAACCGCGATCTGGCCAGCAGCGAGCTCCACCAATACTTGAAACAAACGACTGACCACGTGCTCGATGGTCCTGCCGACGTCGATCTCGCCCAGATCGCCCAGGCGTCCGGGGATTCGACATCCGCCACCTCGCTGGATCAGGCCGCGGTCGAGGCCGGAATCCCGCTCTCCGAGGACCTGAACGCGGCCAGCGTCGTCGGGAAGGCCATGCTGGCGAGTGGACATGCGTCGGGCGCGGCGGACTGGTACGCGACTCTGGCCGCTCGACCAGGCAACGATCCGACCACGCGCGCACACTACGAGTTCCTCCAGGCGAGTGCGCTCCAACAGAGCGGCGACAAGTCGGGGGCGACCGCGATTTTTCGGGGACTCCTGGCAAACCCGGCGGCCGGGGTCGACACCGGCGCGACGATCGACGCACTGCAAGCCCTTGGCGCAACCGTTGACGATTTCGCGGCCGGCGAAGCGCTGTTGAACGCGAAACAGTACACCGGCGCTGTCCAGAGCCTTGGCAACTACCTCGATCAGAACCCACAGGGGCCGGACGCCGCCACGGCGCGCTACGATCGCGGCCAGGCGCTCATGGGCCAGAGCGATTATTCCTCCGCGGCGGCCCAGCTTGATCGTTTCGTCGCTCTCTATCCGAACGATCGCCGGTTTGGCGCGGCGGTCCTGCTCGAGGGGAAATCGATCGACCTTGGTGGTAACCCGACCCAGGCCGCCCAGTTCCTCCAGACTTTCGCGTCGCAACACCCATCCGATGCCAGCGCTCCCCAGGCCCTCGCCGACGCCGCCCAGTACTTGAAAAGTGCGTCGCAAGCCAGCGCGGCCCTCCCGGTCGAGCAAAAGCTGATCGTGTCGTTTCCGACAAGCCCGCTGGTACCGGCGGCCGCCTTCGACGTTGGCTGGGCTGATTACGAAAAGCTCGACTTCAACGGCGCCAGAGCGGTCTGGCAAAACGTGCTCGATCGGTTTCCAACGAATCCGGGCAGCCCGCCGTCGCTGCTCTGGCTCGGCAAGCTCGAGCAGCGCGACGGTAACGCCACCGCGGCCGAGCGTGACTTCCAGCTCGCCTGGCAAGCCAACCCCGGCGATTATTACGCCTTTCGCGCCCACGACCTCTTGACTGGCTCGGCCAAATCAGCCGGCTCTTCGCCCCTGGTCGAGCCGTCCACGGCCGAGCTCGCCAAAGAGCAATCCGACCTCAATCGCTGGCTGGCGACCTGGACCAACCCGACCGCCGAAGATCGCGACCTTCCCTACCTCGGGGCCCCGATCAGTCGCGGCAACACGTTGAAGCGGATCTCGGCGCTGGCGGCGCTCGGCCTGCAAAGCGACCTGAGCGATGAGATCAAACAGGCGATGGGGCAATACGCCGACGACGGGCGATCGCTGTATGCACTGGCCGATACGCTGAACCAGGCTGGCCTGACGACGGACGCGCTTGACGCCGCGTACCAGGCGCTGATGATCTCGCCGGCGCCGAATGCCTATCAGTCGCCGGTCTTGCTGCAGCGCCTGGTTTACCCCTTTCCGTACCGCGACCTGATCACTCGGTCGGCACAGAAGTACGGCGTCGATCCGCTCTTGCTCGTCGCCCTGATTCGTCAGGAATCGGCGTTCAATCCGAACGCTCACTCGGTCACCGGCGCGCTCGGTCTCACCCAGTTCGAGCCGGCCACCGCCCAGGGTGTCGCCCAGCAAATCGGACTCGCTAACTTCACACTCGACCAGCTCAATCAGCCGCCAATCGCGATCGAGCTCGCCGCGGCGTACCTGGCGTCGCAGACGAAGGTCTTCGGCGGAAACCCGATCTTCGCGCTCGCCGCCTATAACGCGGGCGGCGGCAGCTTGCAGACCTGGCTTGCCGACAATCCGCGTCAGGACCTGGACCTGCTGGTGGAAGAAATTCCGTTCCAGCAGACCAACGACTACGTCCGGCTCATTTACCGGTTCTACGACGAGTACCAGTTCGTCTACCGATCGCCGACCGGTGGCTGATCTGGGTGCGCTGACCTTCGCGAGTTGACACGCCTCCCTGGTTGCCGTATCGTGTGGCGCACGAGGGAAAGCTGGAGAACCCGGTGAAGCTCATCCTGGCCACGACCCGTGACGAATCTGCCGGCAAGCTCATCGACCGCCTGGTCGAGCACGAATTCCGCGCGACCCAGATCAAGAGCGTGGGCGGCTTTCTGAAGCGCGGTAATTCGACCGTCGTGGTGGGAATCGACGACGAGTACGTGGACGACGTCCTCAAGCTCATCCGCGAGTCCGCCAGTCCCGCGAACGTCTACGTCGTCAACCTGGCGCGCTACGAGCGGATCTGAGGCCGGGGCGGGGGGTGAGGCCACGCGTCCCTACGCCGGTGCCCCCGCCACCGAGCGCTCGCGGCGGAACAATCGCCTGAGCTCGCCATTCTCCCAGACGACCAGCAGCATGCTCGCGTTGAAGATCGACGAGTAGGTTCCGCTGATGATTCCGACCAGCAACGCCAGGGCGAACAGCCGCGTGCTCTCGCCACCGAACAACACCAGCGCGCTCAAGGTGAACAGCACGGTCAGCGACGTGCTCAGCGAGCGGCCGAGGGTCTGGAGCAGGCTGTGGTTGACGACCGAAGGGAACGGCTCCCCGGCGTGTCGGATGCTGTTCTCCCGAATTCGGTCGAAAACGACGATCGTGTCGTGGACCGAAAAGCCGATGACGGTGAGCACCGCGGTCACGAACAGCGAATCGACCTCGACGGCGAAAAGGTGCCCGAGAATCGCGAAAATTCCGATCACCACCAGCGCGTCGTGCAGCAACGCCACGATCGCGCAGATCCCGAAGGCGTACGGCTTTTGCACGTGTCGGAACGCCCACCAGATGTAACAGAGAATTCCCAGGGCGGCGATGAAGATCGCCTCGATCGAGCGCTGAAAGATCTCGTTCCCGACGCTCGGACCCACCGACTGAAAACTGAGCTCGGTCATCGGGCCGTAGTGTTTCTGGAAATCGCTGGCGATCTCGCCTTTGATTGGAAGGTCGGGGCGAATCTCCTTCGATCGAATCAGAATCGAATCGTTCGATCCGGTCTGTACCGTGCTATCACCGTAGCCGTGGGCCGCCAGGACTGTCAGGGCCTGCGCCGACGAAACCGGCTGCTTGAATTGAATCTCCCAGAGGGTGCCTCCGGTGAAGTCCACCCCAAGGCGAAGGCCGGGCGGAACCGCCAGCGCGATCAATCCAGGAATGATGATGATGGCCGAGATCAGAAAGAAAATGTATCGCTTGGCGACGATGTCGATCACGCGCTGGGCCTCCCTCGATGGCTATCCAATCGAATGGCGATCATGATATTGCCTCCGCCTTGACGTCATCCAGGCCATACCACCTCAAGTCGCGCACTCGGTTGGTGTCGACGATGAGCTGAAGAAACGTCCGACTGACCAGGATCGCGGTGAAAAGGCTGATCACCACGCCAATCGCCAGGGTGAGCGCGAATCCCTGGATGATGCTCGCGCCGAAGGTCGCGCCGAACCAGTAGAGAATCGCGCAGGTAATCAACGTCGAGAAGTTCGAGTCGCGAATCGAAGTCCAGGCCCGGGCAAACCCGGCATCGATCGCCGCGCGAAGGCTTCGCCCCGCCCGGAGCTCCTCTTTCATCCGCTCGAAAATGAGGATGTTCGCGTCGACGGCCATGCCGATCGACAGGATGAATCCGGCGATCCCGGCCAGAGTCAAGGTCACGGGAATCATCCGGAAGAGCGCGAACGTTACCGCCGCGTAAATCAGGAGCGCGCAGTCGGCCAGCAATCCCGGCATTCGGTAGTAGAGCAGCATGAAGGTCAGGACGATGCCAAGGCCGATCGCTCCGGCGATAATGCTCTGCTGGACGGCCTGCGCGCCAAGCGTCGGGCCAACCTGATTGCTTTCGACGACTTTCAACGGAATCGGCAGCGCGCCGTAGCGAAGCTGGATCACCAGGTCCTGCGCCGACTGGAGGGTAAAGCCGCCGCTGATCTGTCCCGACCCGCCGGTGATCGGCTGCTGGATGACCGGCGACTCGATGACCTTCTTGTCGAGGGTAATCGCCAGGTATTTGCCGACGTTCTTGGTCGTGTAGTCGCCGAAAGTCTTCGAGCCGTCTGACGTGAGCGTAAAGTTGACCAGCGGTTGATTGTATTGATCGAAGCCGACGTCGGCCGTCTTCAGGTCCTTGCCGGTCATCACCGTCTGGTAGACCTTGCTCGACGTCGGCGTCGCCGCCGAGGCTCCACTGGTCGCGGTCGCCGCTGGCGTTCCGGCGGCGGTCGGGGTCAACGAAAGATTGTTGGAGGTCGGCGCTCCCTGCGACGTGGTGACGACCGTGCCCGGCGCGAGCGGCGTGGAACCGGCGTCGATGAACTCGAGC
>JBOGTX010000799.1:0-1791 GCA_050695695.1 Chloroflexota bacterium | reverse complement strand
TTCTCATCCTCAGTGGGCGCGAGGCCGATCACGACAAGGTTCGCGCCCTCGATCTCGGGGCCGATGATTACCTGACCAAGCCATTTAGCCGCGAAGAGCTGCTCGCGCGCGTGCGGGCTCTGCTCCGCCGCGCACGGCAGTCGCTGTCGTCCGCGCCGGTGCTCGAAGATGGGCGCATTCGGATCGACTTCGGCCGCCGTCTCGTCGCGGTCGAGGGGCAAGAGGTTCGGCTGACGCCGACCGAATTCGGGTTGCTCGAGCAGTTGGCGACCAACCCCGGCAAGCTCATGACCCATTCCGTCCTGCTGCAGCGCGTCTGGGGACCAGAGTACCGCAATGAGCTCGACTACCTGCGTGTTTTCATTCGTCGCCTCCGTCGGAAGATCGAACGCGACCCCGCCGAGCCACAATACATCGTGACCGAGCCGAGGGCCGGGTACCGCTTCCGTTCGCCGCGGCAACCTCTGTCATGATTTGTTCATCCCCACGAAACCATCGTTCATACGCCGTTCACCTCAGCCCGCGTACACTGAGTCTGTTGCTTGGTTCGAGGTCACCCCGTTGTCGTGGGTGCTGCCCCAGTGACCGGCCGGCCCGCGAAGCGGGTTGAATCCGCTGATGCCGGCTCGCCTGGCGCGCAGGCCCGTCCGGTTGACCTCACCCGCGCGGTCCAGATCACTCGTACTTTCCGGCTGTCAGGTCCACTTCCCCACCACTTGCGTTCCCCGGCTGGTCCGGGGAACGCAACTTTTTTTGCCTGCCAAAGCCTGTGAATCCCCTCTTTGAAGGCTATCCGGAAGATGGTAAAATGCGCCTGCAGGCGTACTGTGCTGAAACCGCGACGGTCAATCGGCGGGACCGCCTGGTACCGGGAGGACGGCTCGACGCGGCCGTGCTCCCAACAGTGAGAGAAGGAGACCTGAGTGACCTACGTTATTACCGAGCCATGCATTGGTACGCTGGACCGATCGTGTGTCGACGTCTGCCCCGTCGATTGCATCCATTTCGAAGAAGGCGTTGACCGCATGCTGTTCATCAACCCCGAAGAGTGCATCGACTGTGGTGCCTGTGAGCCGGCGTGCCCGGTCACGGCGATCTTCCCCGAAGACGCGGTACCGGACGATCAGGAAGCCTATAAGGCGATCAACGCGCGCTGGTACGAGGATGCCGACGCTGCCCGCGCCGAGGTCGATCAGCTCAAACCGCCTGAATAGCGGCCGCCGATCAGCCGTCAAACACTCGATCTAGTTCGCGCGAGAGGTTGACGCGATGAGGATTGGCGCTCTCGCCCGTGGCATGGGAGTTCCCATTCCCACGCTCCGCCGCTGGACCCAGGAGTTCGCGGACGGGCTGTCCGCCGACGCCCAGGGGGGTGACGGACGCCCGCGCGAGTTTTCGCCGCGCGATCAGCGCGTGCTGCGCCGGGTGCGCGAGATTTTGGCGGACCGCGAGGTCACCTACGTTCAGGCGCGCCAGCGCCTCCGCGACGAGGGCCTTTTGGCCGCCGCTCCTCCACCGCCCGATGATGTGCCAGCGCCAGCGGGGCCGCCGACCGCCGAAGAGCGTGACGCCGCGGAGCGATTTGTCGCGACGATCGTCACGCGATTGTCCCAGCCGCTCGCGGACCGGATCGAGCACCTCGAGCGAGAGGTCGCGCTCCTCCGTCAGGAGCTGGCCGAGACCCAGATCCCGATCGGCCCGTCGGACGCGACGAACGCCGGTCGGCGGCGCTGGCCCTTTGGTTAGGGGTCAACGGGACGAAGAAAGCCGCCTGGATGCACGAAGCACACC
>JBOGTX010000798.1:0-4941 GCA_050695695.1 Chloroflexota bacterium | reverse complement strand
CAGGACGTAAAGACGATGACGAACTGCGCAACATCTTCAATAATCGAGAAGGAGGAAAGAGACGATGGGAACGGGAGGTTTGTCCAGGGAGCGGATGGGCCGCCTGCGCAAGAGCGTGACGGGCTATGTTGAGCGTGGTGAGGTGCCGGGCATCGTCACGCTCGTGAGCCGACACGGCGAGGTCCACGTCGATGCTGTGGGCAACAAGTCGCTCGCTGGCCCTGACCCAGTGCGGCGCGACACGATCTTCCGCATCGCCTCCATGAGCAAGCCCATCACAGCGGCGGCAACGATGATCCTGGCGGAGGAAGGCAAACTGCGCCTCTCCGATGCGGTGGAGAAGTGGCTGCCCGAACTGGCCGATCGCAAGGTGCTTTCGCGCATCGACGCCCCGCTCGATGAGACGGTGCCCGCGCACCGTCCAATCACGGTGCGCGACCTGCTCACCTTTACCATGGGCTTCGGACTGCTGTTGACGCCGACGGGCGAGTATCCGATCCTGAAGGCCGCCAACGAGCTGCAGATCGGGATGGTGCCGTCCTACCGCCAGGCAAAGCCCGATCCGGATGAGTGGATACGCCGTCTGGCCTCGCTGCCCCTCATGTACCAACCCGGGGAGCGGTGGCTCTACGGTATAGGGTCCGACGTGTTGAGTGTGCTGATCGCGCGCGTCTGCGGTCAGCCGTTGGAGACATTCCTGCGCGAACAGCTCTTCGAGCCAGAGGGCAGACATGGCAGCCAACGCCTGCTGTCGCGGCTCTCGGTCGAGGCGATGACCACCGACCAGTTGGCGCCCCAACACAAAGCGGTGTCCAGCCCTCCGCTTCCCGGCTTCTTCGAGACGTACGGCTGGGGATTTGGGGTCTCGGTGGTGACCAGACGGGACGATCTTGCCTCGGTTCCCGGCCGCTACGGCTGGGATGGCGGCCTGGGCACCTCCTGGTTTTCAGACCCCAAAGAGGACCTGGTTGGCATTGTGCTCACACAGCGCCTCTTCCCGCTCGACCTCTACCGCGATTTCCGGACCCTGGCCTACCAGGCCATCGACGATTGAAAGGGAAAATAGACGACGAAAAGCAAACTCCGCGCCCATGATGTTGAGCTCTTCGATCGCTGGGGATCGACGTACGAACGTTCCTGGATGCAGCAACGCCTGTTTGATCCGGTTCACGCTGCCGTATTAGGTCAAGCCGCCCGTCGGTTCAAACCGGCGAGTGTGCTGGATATCGGCTGTGGGAGCGGGAGGCTCTTGCGGAAAGTGCACGCCTATTGGCCAGAGGCACAACTTTCTGGGGTCGATCCGGCGCAAGGAATGCTGGAAGTCGCACGCCAACTCACACCAGAGGCTCGCTTCTTCATGGGTTCTGGTGAGGCATTGCCCCTGGCGGATGCCTCGGTCGATCTGGCGCTGAGCACCATCTCTTTTCATCACTGGCAAGATCAGGCGGCCGGTGTGCATGAGGTCGCCCGGGTTTTGCGACCTGGTGGCTCCTTTCTGCTCGCTGATTTCACCGTCCCCACCTGGCTTGCTGGGCTGCTTCCACGTTCTCGTTTTCACAGTGCCGCGCAGATGCGGGCGCTTTTTGAACAGGCGGGCCTGGTTGTCGAGGCGCAGCCAGCGACGGTTGCGCGCTTGGTGCGGATCACCATCGGGACGAAGCCAGCCGAAGCTTGACGCCGCTGCGGATGACAGAAAAGTCTGGCTCTCCGCCAAATGATGGGCGCGTCGCCGTGGGACGTCCACGCGCGTGCCATTGCTGGCAAGCTCGCTCCGGCAAAGCCGTGGGATGCGCACGCGCATTCTTCTACCGGTACTTTGTTAAATACGGAGATAGAGATTGAGCGGGCGACCATCGGCAACCGACTCCAGGAGTGCCTGGAGTTCCGGCGGCGGGGGCAGATCGGACCAGGCCTGCCACCAACGCCGCAGCGTGCTCCACGGCTGGAGCCAGCTGCGGACACGCCGTAACGCCTGGGGCCAGGATGGCTCGGGCATCGTGGAGCCCACCGAGAGCACGTCCGATCGATGCGTCGTGGGGCATCTCGCGGGCGGCCGGTCGGGTGCTTGCGAGTGGCGGATCGGTCGTCGGGCCAAACCAGTGGCGCCAACAGAAGGTGAAGGCGCAACAGACCAACTCCCAGTGGCGACGAATGGCCCGATCCGTCCGCACCATGAAATCCGCCCAGCCCAATTCTCGTTTCACTTGCCGATAGCTTTGTTCCACCCAGTTTCTCAACGCGTACAGGCGGACCACCTCGGCCAAGTCGGCCGGGGCAAACGGAATCTCAGCGAGGTCGTCTCGTTCCGGATGTGGCAGATTCGTGGTCAGATACCAGGTCGTCAGGTCCGGCAAGGTCGCGGGATCGGTGGTCGCCACCACCGCCCGAAAGGATATTCCCGCGTTCAGGGCAGCGTCGACCAGGGTGACCGCGATCTGGGGCTTGGTGCGAAAGACCGGATCAGCCTTGCCTTTGGGCAGACGGGGCGCCGGGGTGTAGGGGGCAACGTGGAGCGGGAAGTAGACGTGCTCGTCGGCCCACAGACTGCTCACCGCGACGATGCCGTTGTCGGTCTTGCCGACCGAGCCGAGGTATTGGCGGCTGACGTGCGCGGTTTTCGCGCCATCTTTCCGATCGCCGGTTTCGTCGATGACCACGACCCCCTGGTCATGGGACCGCGTCGCTGGATCGCTCTGGAGCCCTTCCAAGGACCGGCGGCCGTCCAACCCGAACCCTGCGCTCACCGCTCTAGAGAATCGGCTACAATGGTGGTACTCAGCAGTCACGACTGACGAAACCTGAGCAGTCCCCGATTCTCGCAACGGTCCACGTCCCCTCGCCCACCGCCGCCTGAATCGCTCATCAAGGGGTCTCCGACGGCGAGCGCCGCTCGCGCCCGCGCAAGATCGAGAGTGCCAGCGCCACCGCCAGCGGCACGATCGCGATCAGCAGGGCCAGGCGATAGCCAATCACGAACGCCTCGGCCAGCCCCGCTCCCAGCGTTCCGGTGCCGAGGAAGATCGCGAAAGCCTCGGTCCGGGGGATGGCGGCCGCGGCCGCCAGCAGCGCCACCGCGAAGCTGCCGACCATGCCGACGTTCGCCAGGGTTCGCAAGAGGCCAGACGCTACGCCATAGGCGTGGCTCGGGGCATTCGCCATCACCGCGCTGCTGTTCGCCGGAAAAAAGAAGCCCGAGCCACAGCCATTCAGGACCGCGGCGACGACCACCACCCAGAGCGCGGTCGTCAGGCCAAGCGTCGCGTAGGCGATCACCCCCAGGATCTGCGACGCCAGCCCGACCGAGGCCGGCCACCGCGCCCCGACTCGGTCGGCGATTCGCCCGCTCACCGGCCCCAGCACGCCACCGACGACGTAGCCGGGCAGCAGGAGCAGCGACGCGGCAAGCGGGGAGAGCCCGCGAACGCCCTGCAGGTACATGATCACCAGGAACAACACCGCGTAGGTGCCAAGGGCCTGAAAGAAGGCGGCGAAAACCGAGGCGGTCAGCACGCGCTGGTGGAAGAGCCGGAGCGTGAGCAGTGGCGACGGCGTGTGGCGCTCCCAGGCGACGAAAGCCACGACCAGCGCCACGCCCACGACGAGCATCGCGACCGGGCCCGCCGCCGGGCCGACCGATGCGAGGTCGGTCAGCCCCAACAGGATCAAGAGCAGGCCGGCCCCGAACAGAATCATGCCCAGGGCGTCGATCGACTCGCGCACCCTCGGCGACCGCTCCCGCAGCACCCGAACGCCCATGACCAGCGCGATGGCGCCAATCGGCAGGTTGATGAAGAAGATAAAGCGCCAGTCAACGAAAGTGAGTAACAGACCGCCGAGCAGGATGCCCACGATCGCCCCGACGTTCCAGCCAATACTGGTCAAGCCGTAGGCGTAGCCACGCCGCGACGCCGGCACGTTGTCGGCGATGACCGCGCCGCTGTTCGCCGAGATCAGCGCGCCGCCGATCCCCTGGACCACCCGCATGACGATCAGCTCGCCGCCGGTCCCCGACAGCCCGCAGAGCACCGAGCCGAGGGTGAAGACGACGAAGCCAAGGTTGTACATGCGCACCCGACCGTACATGTCGCCCAGCCGTCCGACCTGGGTGCCCAGGATCGTGAGGGTGAGCAGGTAGGCCATGATCACCCAGACCATGCTCACCAGGTCGGCGTGCAGGTCGGCCATCATCACCGGCAGGCCCAGGATGACAATCGTGGTGTCCACCGCGGTGATCATCACCCCGAGCATCACGACCACCAGGGCGAGCGACCGCTGACGGCGCGCCTCCGGCAGCGTGGTCAGATTGGCGGGGGCGGAATCTCCCGGGGGTCGACGGCGCGGTCGGCTCATCTTGGCGTCACCTCGGCCTCTTCGCCGAGTGGAAGGCGAGTTCTGTGCCGTCGGGTCGGCCCGAACGCTCGCGGCGTCGTGGTCACCAGAGGAAGCGAGGGCATTGACCGCCGTCGAGGCGCGACGCGCCGGTCAACACCGGCCGGCGGCTTCACCGGCTCTCGGCGTGTTATACTCACGATACGAGCATACCGGAGTGAGCCTGATGACAACGATCGCCGTGGAATTGGATCCGGTCGACTACGCCCGCCTGCGCGAAGAGGCGGCCCGGCAGGGAAAGGCGCCCGAGGCGCTGGCCCGCGATTACCTGCGCGCCCAGCTTCCCGATCAGATCGGCACCGACGAGCGGCGACGACGAGGGCTGGAAGCGCTGGACGCCCTAGCGAAGCTACGCGAGGAGCTGCGGCAGGCCGGATATCCACCGGTGGACGCCGCCGAGCTCGTGCGCCAGGGCCGCGAAGAGCTTGAATGTCGGCCTGAGTCGTAATGCCCATCGTTCTGGATGCGAGCCTGGTGGTCGCACTCGCGGTCGTCGATGGCCGCGCTCCTGCCGTGGGGGACCATCTCCGGCGGTGGCTTGCTGATGGCAAC
>JBOGTX010000797.1:0-6179 GCA_050695695.1 Chloroflexota bacterium | reverse complement strand
GTCTTGCCCAGACTGAGGAAGGCGTAGACGCCCACCGTCGACGCCGCCACCTGCCCGGCCGGAAACATCTGTCCGACGTTACTCGCCTCGGCGTGGGGCGGGGTTACCCCGTACTTGGCACGCAGGTCGTAGGCCCACTGCGCGGCCTTGACCGCGTTGGGGTCGGTGGCGAGGGTAAACTTCTTGGCGTCCTGCGAGAGAACGTCGCCGCCCCAGGTGCGCGCCAGCGCCGCGAGGTCGTAATAGGTGCCAGGGAAGTAGTCGGTGCCGAAGACCTTCTTGTTCTTGTCGGTCAAGCTGACCGCGAACTTGACGAAGTCGTCGACCGTCCAGTCGTCGGTTGGCGCCGTCACGCCCTTCGTCGCCAGCATGTCCTTGTTGTAGACGATGTGGGTGTGGTTGCCGGTCTGAAGCTCCGAGGGCAGGGCGTAGAGCTTACCCTCGAACTTGCAGCCCTGGATCGCGGCGTCGATGAAGTCGCTCATCCCCGGATCATTCGACTTCGCCAGGTCGTCCAGGGGCATGAACACCCCCTTGGCGGCGGAATAGGGGAACCACTTGATTCCGCTGTAGACCACATCCTGCATCGTGCCGGTGGCGAGCTCGGCGAGCTGCTTCTTGGCCATGTCGGCGTAGTTGATCTGCTCGATCCCGAGGCTGACGTTGGGGTGCTTGGACGCCCAGTCCTTGGCCCAGTGGGTCTGCCACTCGTTGTTGGGCTCGGTGCGCACCGCGATCCGGACCGAGATCTTCTCGCCAGAGGGCGCGGCCTGGGCGGCGGGAGCGGCGGTCGCGCTCGCTGTTTGGGCGGTTGGCGCCGCGGCGGACGACGACGTGGCGGAGGACGATGGCGGGGAGCCACTGGCGGCCGGCGCGGCGGATCCGCCACCGCCGGTGGGCGCGCCGCAGGCAGCGAGCAGCGGAACCGACATGGCCGCCAAACCGATCGACTTGAGCAGCGCGCGTCGAGTGACCATCGTGTTCATTTTCCCCTTATCCCTTGATTCCCGAGAGCACAATGCCCTCGACGAAGTAGCGCTGGAACGAGAAGAAAAGGATCAGACAGGGCAGGATCGCCATCACCGAGGCGGCCATGAGCAGGTGCTGCATCGGCATGCCGGCGGCCTCGGGGACGTTCTGGAAGAAGTTCAAGCCGAGGGCGACGGTGAACTTATCCGGTGAGTTCAGGTAGATCAACGGGCCCAGAAAGTCGTTCCAGGTGCTGATGAACGAAATAATCGCCACCGTGGCGAGGGCCGGCTTGCTGAGCGGGAGGAGAATCGACCAGTAGACCTGGAGATAGCTGGCCCCGTCGATCAGCGCCGCCTCGTCGAGGTCCTGGGGCAGCGACAGGAAGAACTGACGGAGCAGAAAAATGAAGAACGCGCCGCCGCCAAACCAGGCCGGCACCCAGAGCGGGAGCAGCGTGTTGATCCACTTCAGGTCATTGAAAAGGATGAACTGCGGGATCAACGTGACCTGCGACGGGAGCATCATCGTGCCCAGGGTGATCATGAAGAGCACGTCGCGACCCCGGTACTCGAAACGGGCGAACGAGTACGCGACGACCGAAGCGGTGACGATGACGCCGCCGGTATTGAGAATGACCACGATCAGGCTGTTCAAAACCCAGGTGATGAACGGGACCTTCTCCAGCACGGTGGCGTAGTTCACCCACTGGGGCACCGAGGGAAGCATCGTCGGGGGAAAGCTGAAGATCTCGAATGGCTGCTTGAGCGAGCTCGAGACCGTCCAGAAAAACGGGAACACGAAGATCGTCGCGAGCACGATCGTCAGGACGTAGATGACCGTTGCCGCGATGGAGTTCCGCCGCGCTCGACCCACCGCGTGCGATTGGACGTGCGTGACGTCGGACAGGACCGCCCCTTGCGTCGCCATCAGTCCGACCCTCCAGCGTAGTAGACCCAGCGTCGCGAGATCGTGAGCTGAATATAGGTGAACAAGAGCAGCATAATCACGAAGAGCCACGCCAGCGCCGAGCCGTAGCCCATGCGGAAGTACGAGAACGCCTGCTGGTAGATGTGGAGCGCGAAGAAACAGGTCGCGTACGACGGACCGCCTTGAGTGGCGACGAACGCGAGAGTGAACACCTTGAGCGCGCCGATCACGCCAAGAATCAGGTTGAACAACATCGTCGGCGAGATCATCGGCAGGGTGATGTTGCGAAACTTCGCCCAGCGCCCGGCGCCGTCGATCTCGGCGGCATCCATGAGGGATTCCGGGACCCCCTGGAGGCCGGCCAAAAAGATCAGCATTGCGTTGCCGCCCATGCTTGCCCAGAGGCTGATGATGATCAGCGCCGGGAGCGCCCAGCTCTTATCGGTCAGCCAGCCCGGTCCCTGGATGCCGATATAGCTCAGGCCGAGGTTGATCGGCCCCACCGTCGGGTGGAACAACCAGGCCCAGAGCAGCGCGAGGGCGACGGCGGGGGTCAGGCTCGGTAGGAAGAAGAGCGTCCGGAAGATGTTTGTCCCCTTCATGCCGCGATTCAAAAGGACGGCCAGCAAGAGCGAGCCGAGCAGGCCGATCGGGACGACCGCGATCGAGTACTCGAAGGTTCGCCCCAGCGATGGCCAGAAGAGGTCGTCGCCAAAGAATGCCTTCTGGTAATTCGCCAGGCCGACCCAGACCGGCGGCGAGATCACCTCATAGTCGGTGAAGCTGAGGTACAGCGACGCGAGGATCGGGCCGAGGATGAAGATAATCAGACCGAGCAGCCAGGGAAGGAGGAGGGCATATCCCCAGAGCGCCTTGCGCGCCTGCAACGGCGTCTTGGCACCGGCGAGCCTGGCGAGCGGGGAGACCGACCGTGGCTTCGCGCCGACATCCGCGGTAATCTGGGCCATCGAGCTACTCCTCACGATGTTGGACGCCGCGCCAAGATGACGGTCGTGGCGCTCGACGCGGCGATGTGGATCCAGGGCTGCCGTCAGGCATGCGCATTATAGGAAAGCAATGAGTCGCCGTCAATTTGGGCGAGATCGACCTTCGCCGGGTACCCGGTCGGACTGGCCCGAATGGGCAATTTGACAAATCACCGGGGCTCGCCTAAGATCAAAAACCGGGAACCCTGGAAGGTCGAATTGGCCGACGTAGGCGTCACGCAAGATCAGCCTAGAACCCGTGCCCGGCTGAGCGTGGTGCCGCTAGTGGCGTGGCTAGCGGTTGCCGCCCTCCTGGCGCTGTTTTTCTACGGCCTCACCACGCAACGGTTGCAGGCTGGGATCGCTCCCAAGCCAAACACGGTCGCGCCTGACTTCCAACTGACGACCTATTCTGGCCAGCCCATGCACCTGGACAGCTACCGGGGCAAAGTCGTCGTCGTCAATTTCTGGGCATCCTGGTGCGTGCCCTGTCGCGACGAGCAGCCGACCCTCGAGACGCTCTGGCAGCGTTATCAGAACCGGGGGGTCGTGTTCCTGGGCATCGATATCCAGGACAACCAGCACGATGGGCTCGATTTCCTTCGACAGTTCGGGGCCAGCTACCCAATCGGCCCCGACCCGACCGGCGCGGTCTCGATCAATTATGGAGTGGTGGGCGTGCCCGAAACCTACATCGTGAGCCGCCAGGGGACGATCGCGAAAAAGATTGTCGGCCCGGTGGACGCGAGTCAGGTGGTCGCGCCGCTCGAGGAGCTGCTACGGTGAGTGAACAGACGTTGACCGAGGTCAGGGAACCAGCGCTGGGCATCAGGATCGCTCCCTTGGAGCCCAACCCGCCGGGTGGCCCACGTCGGTTGTCACCGGGGCCGGCAAGCCACGCGCGGTCGGCGCGGGTGATCGTCGCGATTCTGGTCGTCGTGGCCGCGATCGGCTACCTGATTTACACCGGATTTCAAAGCACCACCGTGTACTACTTGACGGTGAGCGAGTTGAAGGCGAAAGGGCCGGCGGCCGGCGCGGTCCGCGTCGCCGGCATCGTTCAAGAGGGCACCGTTCAGCGCGCCGCGAACGACGCGACGGTCCACTTCACGATCGCCGACCAGGGGGGCTCGCTGCCGGTCGTCTACCAGGGCATGACGCCCGACATTTTCGGGCCGGGCATCCAGGTCGTCGTCGAAGGCCACGACACCGCGTCTGGCCTCTTCGAGGCGAATACCCTGCTCGCCAAGTGCCCTTCCAAGTTCACGGCGGCGGTCCCAACGCCAGTCACGGTCCATTGATATGGCTGACCTAGGGACGGTCGCGCTCCTGCTCGCCGCGGCCGCGGCGCTTTACGGCATCGTGACCAGCGTCCTCGGGGCGGCGCGTCAGAACCCAATCTTGATTCGCAGCGGCCGCCACGCCGCGTTGAGCGTGACCGCGCTCCTGGTCATCGCGGCGGCGGTGTTGATCTATTCCTTCATCACCCACGACTACTCGGTCCAATACGTCGCCGAGCACTCCAGTCGAGAGATGAGCCTGCCGCTGACCATCGCGTCGTTTTACAGTGGTCAGGAAGGCTCGCTGCTCTACTGGGCGGCCGCGCTGGCGGTCTACACCGGGGTCGTGATCTGGCAAAACTGGCGAAAGAACCTCGCCCTGATGCCCTACGTCACGGCGATTCTCCTCGGCATCGAGACGTTCTTCCTCCTGATGTTGAACTTCGTCAGCAACCCGTTCGTTCGCCTGCCGTTCACCGCGCCGGATGGCCTCGGCCTGAATCCGCTGCTCGAAGATCCGGGCATGCTGATTCACCCGCCGGTCCTGCTCGGCGGCTACATGAGCTGGTCGGTGCCGTTCGCGTTCGCGATGGCCGCCCTGATCACCGGCCAGCTCGGGACCGAATGGATTCGCTCGACCCGAAAGTACGCGCTGTTCGCCTGGGCGGTGCTGGGGATCGGCAATCTACTGGGGATGTGGTGGGCCTACCACGTGCTTGGCTGGGGCGGTTACTGGGGATGGGACCCGGTCGAGAACGCCGCCTTGATGCCCTGGCTGGTTGGCACCGCCTACGTCCACTCGGTCATGATCCAGGAACGCCGCGGCATGCTCAAGGTCTGGAACCTGGCCTTGATCATCATCACCTTCAATCTCTCGATCTTTGGCACCTTCATCGTCCGAAGTGGTGTTCTCTCGTCGGTCCATTCGTTCGCCGCGTCGTCGCTCGGACCGTATTTCTTCTCATTCCTGGCGCTGTCGCTGGTCTTCTCGTTAGGCTGGCTGTTCTATCGCATGCCCGAGCTGCGCAGCGAGCACGAGTTCGAGTCGGCGCTGTCACGCGAGTCCAGCTTCCTGTTGAACAATCTGATTTTGCTCGGGATCGTCTTCGCGACGTTCTGGGGCTCGATCTTCCCGCTGGTCACCGAGGCGGTCAAGGGCGTGAAGCTGACCGTCGGGCCGCCCTTCTTTCAGCGGGTCGATGGCCCGCTGTTCCTGGTGCTGATCGCCCTGATGGGGATTGGTCCGCTGATGCCCTGGCGGCGCGCCTCCACCAGCACCCTCCGGCGGAACTTTGGCATCCCGGTCGCGGTCTCGATCTTCGCGGCGGCCGGGCTTCTGGTGATCGGTGTCCGGCTCCTGCCAGCGCTCCTCGCGCTGTTCCTCTGCACCTTCGTCCTGGCGACGACGGTCCAGGAATTCGTCTGGGGAACGCGGGTGCGGATCCGGGCCGGCCAGAATCCGCTGCTGGCTTTCGGAAACCTCGTTCGCTCCAATCGCCGACGCTACGGCGGCTACATCGTCCACATCGGGATCATCTTGATCGCCATCGCGATCACCGGCTCGCAGTTCTACCAGCTCGAAAACAACACCGCGCTGGAGCCGGGGCAGACGGCGACGATCGGCCGCTACGATCTCACGATGGGGCAGCTGCACGAGGCAGCGTTCCCGGGGTATCGGCAGGTTTGGGCCGACCTGAGCGTTCGGCGCGACGGCCAGCCCGCCGGCACGATTTTACCGGCCAAGCAGTTCCACACGAATTTCGAGACCGAGCCCAACTCGAAAGTCGCCCTGATGTCGACCCCGCTCGACGATCTGTACGTGGTCCTGGCCGGCTGGCAGCCCGACGGCGCCGCGAACCTGTTCATCTTCGTGAACCCGCTGGTGATGTGGCTCTGGGTCGGTGGCGTGGTGCTGCTGATCGGCGCGCTCATCACGATGTGGCCCGAAGCCGAGCCGGCCCGAGTGCTGGTGGTGGCGCGGCCGGTCCGGGAGGGGGTGCGCGTTGAAGTGGGA
>JBOGTX010000796.1:0-5025 GCA_050695695.1 Chloroflexota bacterium | reverse complement strand
CTCCAGCCGTATTACGTGATCATGCGGCTGCCCGGCGCCGACAAGGAAGAATTTCTACTGATGCTGCCATTTACCCCGTCGGGAAAGACGAACATGGTCGCCTGGCTAGCCGCGCGCTCGGACGGTGCTGACTACGGGAAGATGCTCCTTTTCGAGTATCCGAAGGACAAAGTCATCTTTGGACCACAGCAGGTGGTAGCCCGAATCGATCAGGACCCGACGATCTCCGCTCAACTGAGCCTGTGGAACCAGCAGGGCTCCAAGGTGATTCGCGGTAATCTCCTGGTCCTGCCGATCGAGAACTCGAATCTCTACGTCCAGCCACTGTACTTGCAGGCGAGCCAGAGCCAGTTGCCCGAGCTCAAACGCGTGATCCTGGCGACCGAGGACAAGCTGGTGATGGGAGTATCGTTGGACGATGCCCTGAATCAACTCTACGGAAATGCCGCTCCGGCATCTGTCGCCGCCGAGAATACGGTTCCCACCTCGATCGAGCCGAAGACCGCCGTTGCCGCGGCGGCCACCCCGTCGGTGGCCGCGACGCCCGCGGTCGCGGCAACGCCCGCCGCAACCAACCCGGCGCTGTCACCAGCCGTTGCCGCGCTCGCGAAGTCCGCGGATGCTCATTATCAAAAGGCGCAGGCCGCGCTGAAGTCAGGGGATTGGGCGACCTACGGCCAGGAGCAACAGGCGCTCGAATCCGATCTCAAGAAGCTGGTTGCTGCCGCCGGAAACCGGTAGCATTCGCCTGCCCGGCACGTGATGTGCCGGGCAGGTCCGCGATGACCAATACCTTGCAATCGCTGATTCTCAGCCTCGAAAGCCACGGCGAGCTGCCCGCTCTCCGCCTTCGGACCGAATATCGTGGCTTCACCTGGAGTTATCGCGAGCTGGCGCGGCGGATCCGCGCCGGGAGCTACTGGCTGCGCGCCCAGGGACTGGCGCGCGGCGACCGATTCGTGCTCTGGGCCCCCAATTCACCGACCTGGGTTGGCGTGTATCTCGCCGGCCTCGCGCTCGGGCTCGTCGCGGTGCCAATCGACCTCCATGCCACCCCCGAGTTCGTCGAGCGGGTCCTGGAGGAGACCAGCGCGCGCCTTCTCCTCCGCGGACGCTTTCAGGTGCCGGCGCGATTCGCTGGCCGGAGCGCCCTGGTCGAGCGGCTCGATTGGGACATCCGCCCGGGCGAGCCGGAGGATGCGACCTGGCCCGACCTGGTGCCCGACGACCTGGCCGAGATCATGTACACGTCGGGCACGACGTCCGTCCCCAGGGGCGTTATGTTGACCCACGGGAACCTGAGCGCGAACCTCATCGGAGTGCAGCCGGTGGTACCGCGCGAGCCGTTTTATCGATTCGTCTCGTTGCTTCCCCTGAGTCACACCTTCGAGCAGATCATCGGCCTGCTGCTGCCGTTGAGCCGAGGCGGCGAGGTCATCTACCTCGAGGCGCTCAAACCCTCGACCCTGCTGGGCGCGCTGCGCGATGAACGTCCGAACGCGCTGATCCTCGTGCCTCGCCTTCTCGAATTGCTCCGAGCCAGAGTCGAAGGCCGGCTTCCGGCGCTCGCGCGTCAGATGTTGGCCATCTTGACGCCAATCCTCCTCGCCACCCCACTCCGCTTCCGCCGGGCGCTGTTCACGCCGATTCGCCGGGCCCTGGGCGGAGATCTGCGCTACCTTGTCGTCGGCGGCGCGCCGCTCGATCGCGAGCTCGAGCGATTCTGGGATAGCCTGGGGTTTCTGGTGCTGCAAGGCTACGGCCTTACCGAGGCCGGGCCGGTCGTCACCGCGAACACGCCGACCGCCCATCGCGTGGGTTCGGTCGGGCGACCGCTGCCGAACGTGCGGATCCGATTCGGGCACGACGGTGAGATTCTGGCTCAGGGCCCGAGCATCACGCCAGGCTACTTTCGCAAGCCCGAAGCGACCGCCGCCGCGCGCTCCGATGGCTGGCTCCGGACCGGCGATCTGGGCCAGATCGATCGCGCCGGGTTCCTCTTGCTTCGCGGGCGTCAGCGAGACCTGATCGTGACGCCAGGCGGCCTGAACGTGTTCCCGGAAGATGTCGAGATCGCGCTCAACCGGCAGACCGGCGTTCGCGACAGCGTCGTCGTCGAGCGAAACGGCCAGGTGTTCGCCGTGTTGCTCCTCGACCCGCGCCAGGCCCCGGATCCCGCCCGGATCGTCGACCGGGCCAATGCTCAGCTCAACTCGATTCAGCGAATCCAGGGCTGGACGATCTGGCCAGGCGCCGATTTTCCACGAACGCCCACCCAGAAGGTGCGGAAATTCCAGGTCCGCGAGGCCCTCGCGTCCAACCTTCCGGAGCGACCGGCACCCGCGCGGCCGGTCGGCCGGATCGAACGGATCGTTCAGGACGTGGCTCCGGAAAGGACCGTCACCCCAACCGCCCAACTGGGGCCGGACCTCGGGCTGTCGTCGATCGATCGCCTCGAGCTGATCACCTTGCTCGAAGAGGAATTTCACGTCGACCTTCCCGAGACCGAGGTGAACGACGACACTTCGGTGGCGGACCTCGACCGCATGGTGCGGCATGGGATGCCCCGTCGGCGGACTCGGCCGGCCACCTGGCCGCTCCGACCGCTCGCTCGGAAAATTCGGGCCGCGGCCCAGCGCGCGCTGATCTTTCCCGTGCTCCATCAGATCCTGTGGACGCGCGCCGAAGGGTGCGATCATCTCGCGGGCCTCACCGGACCAGTCATCTTCGCGGGCAACCACCTCAGCCACCTCGACGGACCGGCGGTCCTGCTGGTCCTGCCCGATCGCTTCCGTTCGTGCCTGGCGATCGGAGCATTGGCCGGATTCTACTTTCCGCCATCAAACCACCCGATCGAGCGCTGGTGGCATGAGATGCTCTTCTGGCTAGCCCAGGCGGCCTTCAACCTCTTTCCAATTCCTCGCGCGCGCGGGTTTCGGGAAAGCCTGCGGCACACCGGGTACCTCGTCGACCGCGGGTGGAATATTCTCATCTTCCCCGAGGGTACCCGGAGCCTGAGCGGCCAGCCGACCCCATTCCGCGAGGGCATCGGTTTGCTGGCCAGCGAGCTGAAGGTGCCAATCGTCCCGTTCCGCGTCCGCGGGACCTATCGGGTGTTGCCACGAGGCGCCTGGATACCGCGACCTGGCCCGGTGACGATTCGTTTCGGGCCGCCACTCACTCTCCCGCCTCTGTCCTACTGGGAGGCCACCCGTCTCATCGAAGAAGCGGTCGCCAAACTCTGATCGGGCGTCGCGCGGGATTCAGCATGATTCGCCAAAGTCGGTGGCGAGCGTGCGATAATTGAGCAATCGCTCGAATCACCTCACGGGACCCGAATGATCACGGACTTACAAAGCCGCGTCCTGAATTGGTACGCGGCCAATCGGCGCGAGCTTCCCTGGCGGGATGAAACCGATCCGTACCGCATCCTCGTCTCCGAGATCATGCTCCAGCAGACCGGAGTGGCGCGGGTCGCGCCGATTTACGCGCGCTTTCTGGATCAGTTTCCGGCCTTCGAAGCGCTGGCTGAAGCGCCACGTCAAGACGTGCTGCGAGCCTGGGCCGGCGCCGGCTACAATCGCCGCGCGATTCGCCTGCACGACTGCGCTCGAATCGTCTGTCGAGACCACGGCGGTCGCCTGCCGGACGATCCCGAGACGCTCGCCGGCCTGCCCGGCCTCGGGCCCTACACCGTGGCGGCGCTCCTGAGCTTCGCGTTTCATCGTGACGTGCCGGCGCTGGATACCAACGTCCGTCGGGTTTTGGGGAGGGTGCACGGCGCGACCGCGGCCAGCGACCGCGAGCTCCAGGCGATCGCGCGGGGCGCGCTTCCCGAAGGTCGGAGCTCGGATTGGAACCAGGCGCTCATGGACCTCGGCGCCACCGTTTGTCTCGCGGCGAAGCCGCGGTGTCTCTGGTGTCCTCTTCGGGATGGGTGCGCTTCGTCGGGCGACGGCGATGAGGTTGCCGTGGGTCGATCCCGTCGGGTTGCCGAACGTCGGGAGCCATACCTCGGCTCCCGACGATTCTTTCGGGGGAAGATCGTCGCGATCCTGCGGGAGTTGCCGGTGGGGGCCTGGATTTCGCCGCGGGCGCTCCTTGGCCAGATCAAGCCGGAATCATCCCTCGTCGATCAGCCGTGGCTCGACGACATCCTACGGGGGCTCGTTGCCGACGGCCTCGCGACGATCGAGGGCGGCGATGACGAGGCTCGAATCACCGCTCCAACCTGACCGGGATATTCTCTTGAGGCTGTTAGCCAATTTTGCGCGCCAGGTAGGCCAGCTCGAGGTCGGTGCGGAGGTAGACGCCGGTATCGACCGCTCGTCGGAGCCCCTCGACGTAGACTCTCAATTCCTCGGCCGTGACTCGCCCCGATTCCACCAGGGTCCACCATTCGCCACGTCCGTCGCGGAGCTCCTGCTCCAGCGACCTGACCTGTTCGTCGCCGGGCGGCTGCCGCGACAGGTTGAACCTTGGCTCGACGTGCTCGACGGTCATTCCCAACTCGCGCAAAAGCGGATAGAGCTCGCGTCCGATGCGAGGGTTGACGCTGCGCCGGGTCGCCCAGAATGCTCGGCTCACCTGATCGCACTCGACCGAGCTCAGCAGGCCGTCGCGGTCCGGCTCGACCAGTAACATTCGGCCGCCGGCCCTCAGGACCCGCTTCATCTCGGAAACGATGCGCCCCGGCTCCAGCGCGTGAATCAGAACGCGCGTGCAGAAGACGGCGTCGAACGTTCCGTCGGCGAACGCGAGCTGTCGCCCATCCATCGCCAGGTACGCGATCGACGCCGAGCCCCGACGGGCACCTGGCCGTTCGACGCGCGTCGCCTCCGCGACGGCAAGCTGGCTGGGATCGACCCCGATGACCAGATCCGCCGCCGGGTTCGTGTCCGCGAAGAATCGCGACGCGCCTCCGGCTCCGCAACCGACCTCGAGCACCCGGCCCCGCGTCGGCAGGCCGAGCATGTCGAAGAGGCGACGGTAGCGGCTTTGCTTGCTCGAATCGCCGGGCCACAT
>JBOGTX010000795.1:0-3028 GCA_050695695.1 Chloroflexota bacterium | reverse complement strand
ATCTCATCCTGGTCAGTGGTCGTTCGTCGAAGCCGTGCCGAAACCAACGAACCACCATCAAGCGGCGACGGCCAGGGCCCGCTCCGACTCGCGGAACATCCGCCAGAGAATCACCAGGCCAATCGCGCCGATGATCAGACCCGGCACCGGAAGGCCGATCGTCGGCACGACGACGTCGATCACCCGCAAGTGGAGCGCCACTCCGGGTAAGACGATGTCGATCGGAACCGGCGCGGTGAAGTCCCAGAGGGTGTGCAGAATCACCGCGATCGCGAACCCTCCGATCGTTCGTCGATTCAGCCAGAATCCGCCGCGCATCCGTTCCCGCCAGACCGTGCCGACGACAATGGCGGTCCAGGTGCCGTGGGCCAGCGGCGAGAGCAGCCCCCTGGTGAACAGCACGTCGTTCATGACCGCAAGGTTCCCATGCGACAAAATCAGATAGGTGAATCCGTAGCCCATCGTCTCCAGGGCGGCGAAGCCCATGCCCGCCGCGCCGCCCAGCACCAGGCCGTGAAGCTCATCGGCGAACTCGTGGCGTCGGATCAGCCAGAGCACCCCCAGCGGCTTCGCCAGCTCTTCGGAGAATCCGACCGCGAGCAGCGAGAGGAAGCCCATGCCGGTCACGAGCTGCTCTTCCAACAGCGTCGCGGCGATGACCGCCAGGATCCCGCCCCAGAAGAACGTCAGGGCGACGGTGGGAATCGGAACGTCGTAGAGCGCTCCACTTTCGTACAGGAAGACGACGTAGACGACCGGAACCAGAAACGCGCCGAGCAAGATGACCGTTGGGATCAGGTTCGGATTACCGGTCGACATCAACAGGTCGGCGGTGATCGCGTAGAGGACCAGCCCAATTAGCAGCACCCGCCACCACATGCGACGAACCATCGGGCGCGGCTTGAACCGGTGCACGCGGCCACAGCGCGGGCAATACTTGCTCTCCTCAGGTACCGAAGCGCCACAGCGGTCGCAGACGTTGGTCATGGCTGCCCCTCTTTCCACGCCAAAATCGCGCGATACTCCCCGCGGATGCCGCGTATTGTAGCCGAAAGTCGGGTCAGGGTAAATTGAACGGGCGCTCGCTCGCGCCGGAGCGCGGAAGCCGGCGCCGCCGGAGAACGCGCGGCTATCCGATCGTCATCAAAGGTGGGTCAGGTCCGGTCGATACCGACGCGCGGCAACTCGCCCCGCGAGGGCGTCGCGAAACTCGATCAGGTTATCCACGACGAAGTCGGGCGCGACCGGAAACTGGGGCACGTCGGCCAGGCGATGAACGCCGGTCAGCACGAGAACAGTGGTGATGCCAGCCGCGGCGCCGGCCTCGATGTCGGTGTCCAGCCGGTCCCCAATGATCACCGTCGATTCCTTCGGAATGCCGATGCGTTCGATCGCCAGGTCGATCATCGTCGCCGATGGCTTGCCGATGATCAACGGCGCCACGTCGGTACAGGTTTGCAGAGCGGCCAGCGTCGCGCCATTTCCCGGGACAAGGCCAATTTCGGTTGGCAGAGTTCGGTCCGGGTTCGTGCCGACGAAGCGCGCGCCCGCTCGGATCGCGAGGCACGCCGTTTGGAGCTTGGCATAGCTCAGATCCTGGTCAAGGCCAACGCAGACGATCGACGGTCGCGTCTCGTCGATCCAGAAGCCATCACCCGCCAGCGCCTCGCGCAATCCCACTTCTCCGATCGGGTACACCCCGGCGCCATGGGGATACTCCCTCTTCAAAAACTGGGCCGTCGCCAGCGCGGACGTAAAGACGGTCGGCAGCGGAACCCGAATGCCCATCGCCCGCAGTCGCTCCTGGTACTGGATTGGCGTTCGGGTCGAGTTGTTGGTGACCAGGCAGAAGGGCCGGGAACTCTGCTCCAGCCAGTCGAAAACCTCCTGGGCGCCAGGCAGCGGTGTCGATCCCAGATAGATCACGCCGTCGAGGTCGAACAGGACGCCCCGGGCGTCAGCCAGGTTGGCTACGGTCACTCAGTCCTCTCCTTTTTTGGCGATATCGATCGGCGGCGGGAGACGCGGCCTCACCCCCTGCCCCTCTCCGCTACTCCACCGCGAACTTCCCGGGTTCGGCAATCTGAATCGCGACCGGCCTTCCTCGCCCGTCGTCGCCGAGCGTGATAACACCGATCCAGCCGAGAACCTCGATCGCCCGGTCGACCTGGCGCCTGGCCAGCCACCGGCGGGAATCCGCCCCGGCCTGGTCGGCGGACGCGTCGTGGGGTCGATCGTTGATTGTCGCCCGCCAGGCCATCGCCGCCGCTACCGAGCTCAGGTCGTACCAGACCGCCTGGTCCAGCCGTTTCACGATATCCCACAGGCGCCGTCGAATCCACTCCGGAACGTCGCGGTCAGCCTGCTCGTCCACCAGCCAGAGCCGGGCCAGCGCGCGAACCTGCTCGGCGGGCGCCGATTGCCGCCAGGCGTCGGCCCGAGGGCCCTCGACGAGCCCGGCTCGCCGCCGCGTCAACACGCCCAGCGAGCCCCCACAATGCTCGGCGTACGCGAGGGCGCCGCCGGGCAACGCCGGGCCGGCCGCTGCCCGGCCGCTGCCGAGCGAGACGAGTAAGGCGGAGATTGCCGTCGCCACCACACCCGGCGAGCGCGCGACCGGCGGCGGGCCGGCGAAGACACCCGGTTCCGGCGGCTGAAGAGTGGCTGCGCTGACCCCGCTCGTTCCACGGCCGGCGGCGCGCCCCTGGGCCTTCGCCGGCCGATCGCACAGCTCCCGGGGAACGAACCATCGGCGCTCGCCCGTCGCGCGCTCGCGTCCGCTGGCCACCACCCGCCAGGCGAGCCCGGTCGCCTCGATCGTCGCCAGCGATCGATCGATCGCTTCCTCGGCGAAGGGCAACGCGCGCCCGATCTCCGGCGCGGTGAGCGGCCTTCGCGCTTGTGCCAGGGTTGTGAAGACCAGTCGGGTCGCGTCGGGGAACCGCGACACGACGCTCGCCCGTTCGCCAGGGTCGGTCATCCGCCGGTAGAGCGCGGCAATCCGCCCGGTGGCGCCCGGCTGGTCGAC
>JBOGTX010000794.1:0-12101 GCA_050695695.1 Chloroflexota bacterium | reverse complement strand
CGCGGCCGCGGCCGCCCCGGGGGCGCTGACAGTGAGCTACCACCTCGCCAGCGCGCCAAGTCCGACCACCAGCGTCAGCTTCGAGGTGACCCTCTTCAATCACAGCGCACAGCCGGTCAAGCTCGATGGCACGACCCTCCGTTATTGGATCGATGGCGACGCATCGACGACCGCGGTCGCCATCGATTGGGCATCGATCGGCACGTCGAGCGTCGACGCGAAAGTCGCCTCGTCACCTCAGGGAAATCAAGCCGGTTACCTGGAGATCGGATTCCACGACGTTACCCTGCCGGCGTACGGCACGACCGGGCCAATTCTGGTTCGTTACCATCGGATCGACTGGGGATCGTTCGACCCATCGCGCGATGACAGCTTTGGGCGCTCCACGGCAGACCAACCGTGGCCGCGAATCGGTCTCTACCAGGACGGCCGCCTGGTCTCAGGAAAGCTTCCTTGACGCGGCACCACCCTTCTTGTTATCATCACTATAGATGAAGTTCCTCGCGTATCGTTCTGTCTTTTTCCAAGCGGGCGAGCGCGTGAGCCGGTGCATCCGTTCCGCGGGAACGGCCCGGTCAGCGCTTCATTTATTTCGTAGCGCACTGGCAGGCTCGGCGGCGACGACTGAGGGATTGGATCGATTTGGAGCAGTTGTGCTGGGCCTCTTTTGCCGGATGCGCCATTTTTTTGGACGAAGGAAGACATGCCCAGCCAAGAAGAGAATTTTGTTGGATTATTTGTCGATTGGGATAACCTCGCGATCAGCACCGCGGTGGACATGGCCGGGGCGGTCCCCGACGTTCGGGCCATCGTTAGGGCGGCCCAGAAGTTCGGTACGGTCCTGGTGGCGCGCGCTTATGCCGAATGGAACGTGAGCAGCGAGCGTCTTTCCGTGTATCGCGCCGGCGTGGATCCGGTGTACGCCCCGACGTTTCGCTTCGAATCGGAATCGAGCCCGGCCGGATCGAAAGGAAAGAGCCTCGCCGATCCGTGCCTGGTGACCGATTGCATCGACACCCTGCACCTGATGCCGGAGATCAACGTATTCATTCTCGTGTCAGGTGACAAAGATCTGATTCCGATCGTTCGCCTCGCTCAGTTGCGCGGCAAGAAGGTAGCCGTGATCGGCCCCGACTTCGCCGCGGCCATCCTGCGTGATATGGCGGACGAGTACATTCCTTACCGCCAGCTCGCCGAATCGTCCGAGAACCCGCCCACCGAGGTTAGCCTCCACGGAACCCGATCCCACCGCCGGGTGGGGCCGGCGGCTCGCGCCAACGCGGTGGCGGCCCCGGTCCCGGCACGATCCCCGGCCCTCGCGCGCCCCGCGCCACTGGCCGTCGCGCCGAGTCCGCTCCCGCCCGAGCCAAACGGCTCCGATCTGCGTCAGGAGGCCGCCCCGATCGCCGAGGCGATCGCCCCGCCGGTGAGCCCGGTGCCGGTCCAGGAGCAGCTCGATCCAGCCGCGCTGTATGCCGTGATCGGATCGATTTTGCGCGAGCGTGAGCAGGCCGGGAAATCTCGCCTTCGCGCGACCAACCTGAAAGATCAGCTGCTCGCCCGAATTCCGGGGTTCAACGAACGTCGGTACGGCTTTCAGCGCTTCAAAGACCTCTTGACCGCGGCGGAAAAGGCTGGTGTTCTGGCCGTCTCGCGGACCGGACCGGTCCAATGGGTCACGTCGGCGGATCAGCCGGCTCCGCCGGCCGAGGAACCCGCGCCGGTGGCAGATCCACCCGTGGTTCCCGCGGTGGAGACGATCGAAGCGCCGGCCGCGCCGGCTGGTGAGCTCGACGCGGAGGTCGTTCAGTTCGTCCTCGGGCTTCGCGAACGGAGCCGCTGGTTGACCTACACGTACGTCCTCACCAACCTGTTGAACCATCTCGCTCATGGTGCGGCGGACGCCGCGTCCGATGCCGAGGCTCGCGTGACCCTGAATCGCCTGGTGCAGGCCGGGGTTCTAGTCGTGGATCGCGAGCCGCGCGAGATCGACGTCAACGGTACCCGTCATCGGGTTCGCCTGTGCCACGTGGTGGACGACCACCCCCTGGTTCAGCAGGCCCTGGCCGAGCTGAAGGCGAGGCCGCCCGAGACGGTCTCGCCGGCCGAGGCGCCGTCGGTCGCGACCCGAACGACGCAGGTGTTCGAGCCGGTCAACGGTGAGATCTCGGCCGAGGGCGCGGTGCCGGTGGTTGAGCCGACGCCAGCCGCCGAGGCGATCCACCAGTCGCCGGAGGTCACGGCGGAGGCCGCGCCGGAGACACCGGAGGCCGTGGCTGAGCCAGCCGCGATCCTCGCGGAGACCGGCCACGCCGAAGCGCCCGGGGCGCCGCCAGCGACGGGTTCGGCCACCAGCGAGCCGGAGCTAGCCGAGGCCGCGCCCAGCAACGCCCAGAACGCGCCATCGCCCGAGACGATACCTGCCGAGGTGGCGGTCGAAGATAATGGCCATGCGGGGGCGGTACCTGGCCGCGAGGAATCCGCGATCGAAGCACCAGCCCCGGCTCCAGCGTTGACGTTGGCCGAAAGCTTTGCAGTCCTGCGTGACGTGGTTCGCGAGGCGACCGATTCGAATCGCCCGACGACCGGTCCCGCCGCGGTGAAGAATCGCCTCGTCCGGAAGCTGGGCACGTTCGACGAGCATGCCTTCGGCTTCAGCAAGTTCAAGGATTACCTGCTCTCGGCGGAAAAAGCCGGCGCGATTCGCCTCGAGCTGAGTGGTACGACAACTCGGGTAGCCCTCGCGGCCCCCGAAGAGTCGACCGCCGCCGCTACGGACTAGCGCGCCGTGCCTCGCTGGAACGTGCTCGTGGTGGGCGAGGGCTCCCGCGAGCACGCGATCCTCTGGAAGCTCGCTCAGAGCTCGCAAGTCGCGCGCCTGTACTGCGCCCCCGGCAACGGGGGCACGCCGCCCATCGCGGAAACGGTGCCGATTGCGGCCACCAGCGTCATCGCCATCGCCGATTGGGCCGACGGCCACGCGATCGATCTTGTCGTCGTCGGCCCGGAAGGTCCGCTTGCCCTTGGCCTCGCCGACCAGCTCCAATCGCGCAAGATTCCGGTTCTCGGTCCAACGGCCGGGGCCGCGCGGATCGAGTCCAGCAAGAGCTGGGCAAAGGACCTGATGCGCGAGGCCAACGTGCCGACTGCCTCCCACCGGACGTTTTTGGACCCTGACGAGGCCTGGCAGTACGCGCGCGAGCAATCCTATCCTCTGGTCTTGAAGGCGGACGGTCTGGCCGCGGGCAAGGGCGTCGTGATCGCGCCGAATCCCGACGCGGCGCGCGAGGCCATCGCGGCCGCGATGATCGGAGCCGCGTTCGGCGACGCCGGGCGTAAGCTGATCATCGAAAACCACCTCGACGGCGAGGAAATGTCGCTCCTGGCCTTCGTCGACGGACGGAGAGTCGCGCCGTTGGTCCTGGCTCGTGACCATAAGCGCGCTGGCGATGGCGACGTTGGCCCGAACACCGGGGGAATGGGCGCGATCGCGCCGTCGCGCCTGGCGGACCGGATCGGCCTGGCGGACCTCTCGGCGCGGATTCTGGAGCCCGTGGCGGCCGCGCTCGAGGCGCGAGGGATACCGTACCGAGGGGTGATCTTCGCCAATGTGATGCTGACCGCCGAGGGACCCAGGGTGATCGAGTTCAACTGCCGGCTCGGTGACCCCGAAACGCAAGTGGTCCTGCCGTTGCTGGCCGAGGATCTGGCCGAGGTCGCCTACGCGACCGCGACCGGCGAGCTTCGCGCCGGTCCGCTGGCGGCCTTGCCCGGCTATCGGTGCGGGGTCGTGCTCGCCTCGGGCGGCTATCCCGGAGCCTACCGGACCGGCCTGCCGATCGACGGCATCGACCGGGTCGACTCGGGCGCGCTGGTGTTCCAGGCGGGCACCCGGCAAGAAGGGCCTGCCATCGTGACGGCCGGCGGACGCGTTCTGACCGTCGTTGGACAGGGTGACACGCTTGCTCTGGCTCGCGCGCACGCCTACGCGAATGCGGAAAACGTCCACTTCGAGGGCGTTTACTTCCGCCGCGACATCGGCTTACGCGAAGTCCCCGGATAAGGAGAGCGAGAGTGCCAGCCGCCTTGATCCGCGGGGCAGATCGAGGCGGTTGTCACTCTCGCTCGGTGATGAGGCGTTGGGCTCCTGACGCCTCTCCGGTCGTCGTCCGCGCCATGTCGAGGAGCCGGAACAATCGCCGGCGTGACCGGAAACGGTCCAACCTATTGAACGATGACCGTTCCGTGCATCCCGAGGGTTTCGTGGGGGATGCAGGTATACTTGTACGTTCCCGCCTCGGTGAACGTGTGCGACCAGCTCTGGCCGGCCTGGAGCAAGCCGGAGTCGAAGGGCTGGACGCCGCTCGGCAGTGAAACGTCCGCCTTGTTGACGACCTTGGACGGATCGAAGGTCGCCGAATGGACCGTCGAGCTGGCATTCTGCCAGGTGACCGTTCCGCCCTTGGCGATCGTCACGCTCGCGGGATCAAACACGTTTTGATCGGTCATTTTGACCGTCGTTCCGCCCGATGCCTGCCCGCTCGCGGCGGTGCCAACCGACTGGGCGGCTTTCGCTTCAGAGTTGAGCCCTGACGAAACCCTCGCCGCCGCGGTCGCGGCCGAGCCATCGGATGATGAAGTAGAGGCGGTGCCACCCGCCGAGCCGCAAGCGGCGAGCGCCCCGACCCCGACGAGCGTGAGGCCAGCCAGGAGGAATCTCCGACGTCCCAATTTGTCCTGACCAACCTCGAGAAAGCGCGCACGAGACATGTGTTCCCTCTTATCAGGTTGTTATTGCCGTGGCCGGCGCGATCGACAACGATGGTCGCCGACTAGCGGCCCGAGATTGACGCACCGACGTCGTGACGAGCCCAGCGAATCTGACGTCGATCCAATCCCAGTATAGCGCAACTTTGCCCGCGCCGCGAACATTGGGGCGCAAAAAATGACCCCGCGGCGTTGACCGGCGCCGCGGGGTCGGAACGCAGGAAGCAGGAAGACGGTTAGGAGGAGATAAGCGCCTTGGGCGGACGCCCTCGCCGTCGCCCCGGAGGAAGGGGCACGATGACGGTCGGCGCGTAACGGATGATTTCCACTTCGTCGAGAAAGAGCGGTCCCCCGCAGCGCCCACAGCGTGGCGGGCGGCCGGGGCGTAGCCTTGCCCCTGGTCCCGACGCGGGCGAGATGAGCCGCGCCTGGTTGATCGGCTCTCCCTGTTCGCCTTCTACCCGAGCGGCTACGTATCCACAGTGATAGCAGTGTAGCTCGGCTCGAACCTTCATCGCACCAACATCCTTCCACCGTCCTCACGGTGACAATCTCGCCGGTCGAATCGACATGATCTAGCTATCGAGCAGGGACGCGACCGTCGACAATAGCTCATTACTGGTGAACGGCTTGGTCAGATGCCCGTCTCCACGTCGGGACGTTCCGATCGCGTCGCCAATCCAAAGGACCGACGCCGCGTCCGTCCAGCCAGCTGGCCGATCGTCGGCCGGCGCCCGCTTCGGCGCCGGATCATCCGGAACGTCCACGATGACGAGCGACGGCGAATCCGACCCGTCGGCCCCGATAACCGAGCAACTTCCCTCGCACGCGACCACCTCGTAGCCTGCCTTGCGGAGGAGCCGAGACAGCGCGCGCGACATCAACGGATCTTCGCTGATCAACAGGACCAGACGCCCATGGTCTGTCCCGGTCATCCGCGCCGGCGCGTTCTCACTCGCGGGTTTCTCAATTGCCATCGGGCTCGACCCTTCATCATCTCCGCCGCGATCGTCCTCGCGCTCATCACTGTTGAATAGCATAGCGATCAAACCTAAGACATCAGTGAAGAGGAAGTAAGAAAATCCTAAGAGGCTCGTGGCGCGGGATTCTGAAGCTCACCCGGGGCGTGTCAATTCTGAGGAAGCCACACCGTGAAGACCGACCCCCGGCCGGGCTCGCTCTCGACTTCGATGTGGCCGCCGTGTTCCCGGGCGATCCACTGCGCGACCGACAAACCAAGGCCGGTGCCCCGTTGTCGGCGAACCGACCGCGCCCGGTAGAAGCGCTCGAAGATATGCGGGAGATCCTCGATCGCGATTCCCCGCCCGGTGTCGGCGATGCGAAACTTCACCCACGGGTCGTCACGCTCGAGCTCAAGCTCAACCCGACCGCCCGAGTCGGTGTACTTCACGGCGTTGTCCACCAGGGTCAGGAGCATTTGCTTGAGATAGTCCGGATTCGCGTGAAAGGTCGTCGGCACCAGATCCCCAACCTGGAGGGCGACCCCATCGGCAGTTGGACGGACGAGGTGGTAGACGTCGCGAATGACCTCGTCGGCGCGGACGGCTTGCTTTTCAAGGTGAACGCCAGCGTCGGCCCGCGCCAGATCGAGCAGCCCCTGGGCCAGGCGTGAAAGGCGATCCAGCTCGCTGGCGACGTCGTCCAAAACTTCCGCGCGCTCCGGCGACTCGGCCCCGCGGTCACGGCGAAGCAGGTCGACGTTCAGGCGAAGCGTCGTCAGTGGGGTGCGGAGCTCGTGCGAGGCGTCGGCCACGAAGCGGCGCTGAGCGCCGATACTGGCCTCCAGCCGGTCGAGCATCCGATTGAAAGTTCTAACCAGCTCGCCGATTTCGTCGCCGGGGCCGTCGTACTCGACTCGCTGGTCCAATTCTCGCGAATCGCCGATCGCCTGAACCGCGCGGGTGATCCGCGAGATCGGTCGAAGCGACGAGCCGGACATCCACCAGCCAACCGCGCTCGCCAACCCCAACAGAATGGTGTCGCCGATCAGCAATGCCCGCTGCAGCCAGGTGATGGTGTCCTCGACCCGTTCGAAGGTGCGCCCCACTTCCAGGATCAGCGGCGCGCCACCGCGGACCAGGATTGGCATCGTGTAGACCCGGATGCGCAGGCCGCGAACCGTGACGGTCTGGAAGGTGCTCTCGCCCCGCATGGCCGGGCCGATGGCGGTTGAATCCAGGGGGGAACGTGAATCGCCCATGCTCATGGACTCGTCGAGGACCTTCCCGCACCCGATGACCTGCGCGTAGACGTCAGCCTCGACGAAGCGGTCCAGGTTGGGCATTCGGGCGTAGAAGGCGCACGGCTCGCCCATGATCTGGGTACTCGCCGCGAGGTCCCGCGCCTTGCTCTGCAGAAACGCGTCGGTATCTGCGGTGGTCGCCTTATTGAGCACGAGGTAGAGGGCAATGCTGGAAAGGATCAACGTCAGTGCCATGAGTCCGGCGTACCAGAGCGTCAATCGCAGCCGAATCGACATCGCTTACTCCCGCAGCGCGAAACCGACCCCCCGGACCGTGTGGATGAGGCGAGGCTCGTTGTTCGCCTCGAGCTTCTGGCGCAGGTACCCCACGTAGACGTCGACCACGTTTGACTCGCCCTCGAACTGGTATCCCCAGACCGCGTCCAACATTTGCTCGCGCGTCAGGACCTGTCGCGGATGACGCGCGAAATAGCCAAGCAGATCGAACTCCTTTGCCGAGAGGGATACCTCGCGCTCGCCCCGAAAGACCTGCCGCGTGCGCGTGTCCACCAGCAAGTCCGCGAAGCGCGACACCGCCGCCTCCTGTCGGGGCTCTCGGCGTCGAAGCAGCGCGCGCACCCGCGCCAGCAATTCATCCGGCGCGAACGGCTTGACGAGATAATCGTCGGCGCCCGCGTCCAGCCCTCGCACCCGGTCGGCAACGTCATCGCGAGCCGTGAGCATGAGGATTGGCGTATCATCCGCGCTCCGCAGTCGACGACAGACTTCGAAGCCGTCGATGCCCGGCATGAGGACGTCCAGGACGATCACGTCCGGCGCGGCGTCCCGGGCGCGTCTCAGCCCGTCTTCGCCATCCAGCGCGACATCCACGGTATAGCCCTCGAAGGCGAACGCGCGGCGTAGCGCCGTCGTGATCGCCTCGTCGTCGTCGATAACCAGAATCCTCTCCTTCATGTCGTCCTGAGTATACTACGCCAGGGCCGTCGGATGGACCCGATTTTCGACACACCCGACAGTTGACCGGTTACTACGTACCTTGCTATACTTCACCAGGCGGAGGCTGAGCCGCTGGAGTGCTGGTCGCGCGGCTTGTCCACCCCAATCGGAAATGCAGGAGCGAGTCATGGCTGGCGATCATTCCGAATTGACAGTTCGAGAGGCCGGGCGCATCGGCGGGCGCAAAGTCGCCGAAAAGTACGGTCGTGAGTTCTACAGCGAGATTGGCAAGAAGGGCGGGCGGACGGTTCTCGAGCAGCGCGGAGCGAACTTCTTCGAGACGATCGGCAAAAAGGGAGGGACCGCCGTCCGCGACAGCCACGGCCCGGATTTTTACTCCACCATCGGAAAGAAGGGCGGAGAGACCGTCAAGGCCCGCCACGGCTCAGACTATTACGCGCGGATCGGCAGGATCGGCGGGAGCCGCAAAGGCCAGAAGAAGGCCGCGGCGAGCGAACCCGCGAGCGGCTAGCGGGCATCGGGACGCGGGCGAGGCCCGTTTTCAGGGGGAGGTTTCGGCGCGATGGCGCTGGGGAGACCTCTCTCCCGACCTCTTCTCTACCCTCTAACCCCCTTCTCCAGGGGGAACCTTCGGCGCGGGGAGAGGAGCTATCGACAACCGACTCGTGAATCAACCCGATGCGTCCCGGTCGGGGTGGGGCAAGCCGGGCCGGCATCACGAGCACCGGTCTGCCCACCAAAGCTTCCCTCCCCGCGTCGGGGAGGGACCGAGGGAGAGGTCGCTCCCGGCGCCCTGCTCCGGATACCTACCCCTGAAAGGGTGAGGCCCGTCCCTCTTACGTTTCTTCGACCGGCCTCGGCGCCCGGGCGGGTGGAATCTCGAGGTTGACGCCCGCGGGAAGTAAGCGAAGGGTCGGGCTGAAGGCGATCGTGGCGAGCGCCGCGACGCCACAGATCGCGCCGCCCAGGCCGAGCGCGAGCGGCGCGCCCCAGACCTGGGCGATCGCGCCGAAGACCAGGCTCCCAATCGGCATCAATCCAAACGAGACGAGCGTCCAGATGCTCATCACCCGTCCGCGCAGCTCATTTGGGACGATCAGTTGGATTGCCGTGTTCGCGTTCGTCATGTACGCGATCATGCAGAACCCCAGGCAGATCAACAGGACGGCCGCGACGGCAAAGCTGCGCGACAGGCTGAAGCCAATCACCGCGCCCGAAAACCCCAGCTCCGCCGCGATCAGCAGTCGCCCCCGGGGAAGCGTGCTGCCGTAGCGCGCGATCGTCAACGATCCGAGGATCGCGCCGACGCCAGTGGCCGCCATCATCGCGCCATAACCGTTCGCGCCGAGCCCGAGAACGTCCTGGGCCATGACCGGCATGAGAATCGAGTAAGGAAATCCGCAAATCGTCACCACGCTGGTGAGGGCGATCAACGGGGTGAGCACCGGGTGCCCGAGGGTATATCCCAGGCCAACCCGCAGCCGTTTCCACATACCCCCGGCCTCGGAACGGCGAGCCACGGGGTGAGGCCGAATGAAGAAAAGCGCGCCGACGACCGCGAGAAAGCTCAGGCCGTTGATGAGGAAGCAACCGGCGGCGTTGATCACCGCCAGCAAGACGCCGGCAATCGACGGGCCCACGACGCGCGACAGGTTGAACTGGGTTGAGTTGAGGGCAATCGCCGTTGGCAGATCCTTGGGCTCGACCAGATCGACGATGAACGCCTGCCAGGCCGGGCCATTCGCCGCGGCAACAATTCCGGTCAACAGGGTGATTCCGACGACGTAGCCGACGGTGACCAGGTGGGCGAAGGTGATGGCCGCCAGGGCAACCGCCAGGATGAGGAGAAACGTTTGGGTCACGATCAGGAGCATGCGTCGGTCGGCCCGGTCCGCGAAGTCACCGCCGAACAACGAAAGCGCCAGGACCGGTGCGGTGCCCGCGAAGTTGACGACGCCAAGGGCGAGCGGGGAGTTGGTCAGTTGCAGCACCAGCCAGCTCAAGGCAATCGACTGAATCCACGAGCCGATGTTCGAGGCAAAGGCGCCAGACCAGAAGAGCCGAAAGTCTCGGCCGCGGAGCGCGCCAAACATGTCAGCCGTCTCTCGCCGGAAGCCGCGGTCAGTACACCACTCAGGCTTCCGTCATTTCTGGAGGAAACATCTTGCCCGGGTTCATGATGTTGTGCGGGTCGAGCGTTTGCTTGATCTGCCACATCAGATCGAGGGCCGGACCGTGCTCCTCGCGCATGTAGGCGATGCGCGTCAGGCCGACGCCGTGTTCGCCGGTCACCGTGCCGCCCATCCGACGCGCGAGCTGGTGGACCGCGTCCGCGAATCGACGGACTCGCCGTACGGCGTCGGAATCGGCCACGTTGATGACCGGCGCCGGGTGGAGATTACCGCTCGCGATGTGTCCATAGGTCACGACCGTCAAATCGTGAAGGCGCGCCGTATCTTGAATCGCCCGGAGCGTCTCGGGCACCCGCGAGAGGGGCACGCAGATATCCTCGCCGGCGTAGACGCGCGCGCACCCGGGCTTGATCTGTCCCGACGCCGCGCCGACGACGCTCCGGGCCTCCCACAACGCGGCCACTCGCTTCGGTTCGTCAGACCACTCGACTCGATCCGCGAGTGGCGTCACCACCTCAGAAATCTTGCGCGCATCTTCGGCGACGCTCACCGCGTTCCCGTCGACCTCGTACAACAGGATGGCCTCGGCACTGGGTAGCCGGAGCGCGGGGCGGTAGATATTGACCGCCATGATCGCCGAGGAATCCAGAATCTCGATCGCCGACGGTAGGATCCCGGCGCCCAACACCGCGACGACCGATTCGCCGGCCGCTTCCAGCTTGCCAAACTCCGCCATGACCATCGCGCGACGCCGCGGCTTCGGAATCACCCGAAGGCGCATCCGCGTGATGACCCCTAGCATGCCTTCCGAGCCGACGAACAGCCTCGTCAGCTCGAATCCCGACGACGACTGCAGCGCCCGCGAGCCCTGGGAGCCGGTGGTGATCATCGCCCCGGTCGGAAGCACGACCTCCAGACCAAGAACGTAATCGCCGGTCGGGCCGTACTTCACGCCGCGCATCCCGCGAGAATTATTCGACACCATTCCCCCTACCGTGCACATGCGGCTGCTGCCTGGATCGGGGGGAAAGATCAAGCCAGCGCGCTCGAGGTAGGCATTCAGATCGGCGTGAACGATGCCGGGTTGGACGAAGACCTGTAGATTGCGGGCATCGAGCTCGATCACCTGATTCATGCCACTCAGGTCGATCACGATACCGCCGCGGGCCGGCAAGGCGCCCCCCGCCTGGCCGGTGGCGGCGCCTCGCGGGGTGACCGGAATTCGGCGCTCGTGGGCAAAAGCCAGCGTCTTTGAAACGTCCCGGGAGTCGCGCGCTTGCACGACAGCGTCCGGCATGCGAGGCCGCATCATCGCCTCGAACGACGCATCGTACGCGTAGCACTCGAGCTGATCGCGGTCGTCGATGACGACGGCCCCATCGCCCAGGCAGGCGCTGAGCTGCCGAGCCAGATCGGTCATCGGATGGGCGATGGCGCGCGCCACGATCTCTCAGCCCGAGCCAGTGTCGCTCGTTCCGGAAAGCACCAGCGCCACCAGGATCTCGTTCGACCGGGGAGAGCCCGGCACTCGAATCTCCATCGCGCCATCGGCACCGCCGCCTTCGCCGACCCGCTGCAAGGGAATCTTGATCGCGGAACCGGCGGCGGCAATGACCTTCTCGCCCATGATCGGTACCGCGTCCTTCCCCAATGTTTCGCGGACCGATGCGGCGAATTTCGGATAGAGAATCGCCTGACCGTGTTCCGGCTCGCCATCGCTTCCGACGATCGTCCCCTTCCCCACGCTCGTAACCTGTCTCGCCGGGAGCCACTCGAGCCCGCGCTTGGCGAGGAAGCGGCCGAGATCTTCTCCGTCGTGGACCAGCTCGCCAAGGTTTTCGTCGTCACGACCCACCAGCGGATTGCGCACCACCACGATCAGGGCGACGCGACGGACCGGTCGTGGTAATGATCGCCCGCCCTCGATCAGAATGTCTTCGATGACGGTGACCGTCTTCTGGATGTCCAAGGAAGGTATCCTCGTTAGAATATCATGCAGTTACCGCGTAAATATAGGGACG
>JBOGTX010000793.1:0-4040 GCA_050695695.1 Chloroflexota bacterium | reverse complement strand
GCGGTTCCGCGAGCTGACGCCGGAGCTCAGCCAGCTCGCGAAGGCGAAAGATCGTCTTCTGCCGAGTGTCCATCGTGCCGCCTCCCTCAACTCATCGCTCCCGCCCTATGGTATCACCGTCGCGCCGTCGGGGAACCGCGGTTGACGTAGCTCCAACGCGAGGGCGCGTCACACCGTCGAAACGTTCCGCGGCTTCCCGCGTCAAGCGGCGCGTCGCGCCCTGATCCGCTCCGCGTCTTCGGGCTTAAGATTTCGCCGAGCCAGTTTGAGGTCGTAGTCGCTCTGGAGGTTCAGCCAAAATTCCGCGCTATTGCCGAAGTACAAGCTCAGCCGAAGGGCCGTGTCGGCCGTGATCCGACGGCGATTGTTGACGATATCGGCAATCCGGTTTGGGGAGATGCCAATGGCCCGGGCAAGTCGATTCCGCGACAGACCATATTCCGCCAGGAATTCTTCCCTCAGCATCTCGCCGGGGGTCACCGGCGCAAACTCGTTGTCACCCATCCTTGTCTCCGATCAATGATAATCGACGACTCGAACGTCGTTCGGCTCACCGTCGCGCCACTGGAAGATGATTCGCCATTGGTCGTTGATCCGGATCGAGTAAAAATCGCGCAGATCGCCGGCTAGCTTCTCTAAACGGTTTGAAGGCGGAACCCGCAGGTCCTCGAGTCGGCTCGCGGCATTGATTGCCACCAGTTTGCGCTTTGCCACGCGCGCAAATCCCTGGAAGTCGCGGACGACCTCGTCATTGAACAACGCCGCGGTCCGCTTGTCGCCAAACGATCGGATCACCGGACGATTATACCGAAGACCGGTATGCAGTCAAAGCCCAGGTGCCGCTGGGTCCGGGTCGTTACGCATCGAACCGGGAGTCGTCGGACTCGGGCGTTGGAAGCACGATTTGCGCCTCGCTCGGCGCGCGGGCGCGCCCCCCGCGTTGACGGCGAGGCGTTGGCGACGGCGCCGGCGGCAACGCCTTGTACGCGCCGCGCCGCTCGTGGAAAGCTGCTTCGTCCCGGAGGAGCGACGAGGGTGGAATCGCGGCGGGGCTCTCGGCAAACGCGATCTTGATCGCCTTCCGCCAGCCCCGCTGCTTGCCATACTCCGGGTGGCCCGCCGTCGCGTTGATCGTCGTGTAGAGCCACCACCGCTCTTCCGGCGCCAGCGCCACCCAGTTCGCCACCAGGTTCGGCAGGAGCGTCGGGTCGCTGTCCTCCACGGCCCACACCAGGAGCACCAGCTCCTTCCCGAAATAGGGTGCAAGCAGAGTTTCCGGTTCCCGCCAGACGCCCGGGCGAAAGCCGGCGTGGCGCAGGCGCCGGTTGAAGACCTCGGCGGCGGTCTCGGCGATCCGGTCCCAGCGGTACCGATCGAGCGTCGCTTTCAGCACCGGTTGGCGTGGCGCCCCGGCCGTGGGGGCGGCAGCTTCATCCGGCAGGGCGAAGCGCTCGGCGAATGTGACAATGCCGTTCATCGCCGCGACGACAAAGTGGTAGGGCGACTCGTTTGGCTCGAAGCCGAAGCCGACGACCGTCCGGCGGCGCGCCATCGCCTACTGACTCACTTCGTCCGGCCCGAGCTGAGTCTTGAGCGCCGCGACCAGATCGAGCAGGTCCTGACCGCGGGCGAATCGGGTGACCTCGACGGTCAGGTTCAGGTTGCCGCCGGGCACCAGCCGCCCGAGTCCATCGACCTGCTCCCCCAGGGCCGTCGCTGGCAGCAGCAGCTCGTCGGCGGCCGTCAGCTCGGCCCAGTAGCGATCCTTGCCGATCACCAGCTTCACCCCGCCGGCCTCGCCGTTAAACTTCCCCAGCTGCTCGATCCAGGAATAAACCTCACCGGTCGCGTCCAGCCGGTGCCGGTGTTTCCAGCGGGCCGGTTTGTCCGGATTGACGACCGGGCCGGGCGGATGGCCCGCCGCTCCCCGGTCCTGAGGGACGTCGATCCGCAACGGCGCGGAGGTGATCCCCTTCGCGCTCGCCTGAGCCAGGATAACCCGCGTGGCCGTGGGCACGACGAATGGCTCGTCGTACGGCTGGCCCGAGGTTTCCGGGCTGGAGCCATCGAGGGTATAGCGGATCTCTCCCCGGGGCAGCGCCTGCAACTCACACGTGTGGCCCACGCCTTCCTGGTAGAGACGATAACGCACGGAAATCGTGTTCTTCCAGGTCATCGGGTCGCCGGTCTCGTGCTCCCCGGTCGAATCGGCGGCCAGGAACGAGAGCCCGAGCGCCCGGGTCTTGTAGTTCGAAAAGGTATTCAGGCGCGGCGATGCGGTCGTCGCCGCCCCACTGTCGCTGACATAGACGATGTCGGCGTGGAGCGGCGAAATCGTCAGGGTCGCCTCGCCGGTCGCGTCGTCGCGCGCCTGCTGGCGAACGGTCACGCTGGCTGGTGGCCTGGGGAACGGGCCGCGCTCGACGTAGCCATTGCCGACGTCTCGCCAGACGTCCTTGCGGATAAGCTCGTCCTTCAGGTCGTCGAGCGCGCGCGGATGGTGGAACGACCAGGAAGGATCCGTGGCGGCGCGCCGCTTGAGCTCGCTCCACAGAACTTCGCGCGCGTCCGCCGGCCAGAGCTTGTTTTCCAGCGACACGCGAAATGACAGGTCGCTCGTGTCCGCCCTGTACTTGTAGTTTATTTGCAGCGTCGTCTGGATCTGCTGCTCGCCGTCGAAGGCGCTGGATCCGGAGGCGAGCTCGAGGGGGACCGGGTTCAGCCCGTTGCGGCTAGGGTAGTGCAGAAGCTGAAACGTCTCGCGACAGCCTTGATAGAACAAGGTCTGCTCGCGCGTCTCGATCCCCACGGCGTCCTTGAACTGCGGCTCGTCCTCCCGCATCCCACCCGCGCGGAACTCGTCGATGATCATCCCGATCGCCCGCAGCGACGCGCCCCGCTGCAGCACCTGATCGTAGGCACCGGCGTAGCCGGTGAGGAACATCACGCGATTCTTATACGTCTGGTTCTCAAAGAACCGGCGGATCTCTTCCAACGCCAGCTCGCCCGGTCGAAAGATCACCAGGGTCACCCGGTCCGGGCCGAGGGTGACTTGATCGAGCGCGGGGAGGCACGCCAGCTCGGCGTAGCACGTTCGCGTCTTAGGCTGGAACAGGTCGGTCAATCGCTTGCGCAGTTCGCCCTCGCGCTGCTCGCGGAGCATGCCCCGAGTGTAGGTATCTTGCTTGGCGACGAGGTTCTCGACGTTCCGAAAGAGCAGCGATCCCGCGCTCGTCGCGTGCAGGTACCAGGCGCTCGCCTGCAGCTGATCGATGGCGTCGGTGAGGAACGACGGCGCCCGGCCGGGGGCGGCCAGGTAGCCCACGATCTCCGAGCGGCTCAGCCCGAGCGTCGGGCTGACCGCCTGGGAGAGTGAAGACAGAAAGATCAGCGTCGCGGCATCCCGCGCGTCGGTTCGGCCCCCGTCGTCGATTGCCTCGGCCGCGGCGCCCCCACCGTCCGCGGCGATGTCGTGGGCGACCGCGTTATCCAGCGACGGATTGATCTGGCGGATTTCGCTCAGGACGTCGCCGCGATGGAGGTCCAGATCCTGGGCGCCGATCAGGCTCTGGCGGCGCGCCTTGCCGTTGGTCCAGAGCTCCGCGACGACTATCCGCATGATCCGAATCAACGCCCGGGTCTGCTGGAAACCCGAGTTCTCGCGGAAGCGCGCGTAGAGGTCGCGAATGGCCGGGTGGAAGGGAAAGGCGTTGATCACGTCCGCCCGCGTCTGGGGAGGCGACGCCGTCGTCAAGTCGAGGCGGCGCGCCTCATCGACGGCCTGGGCGTAGGCGTCGGCAATCTCGGCCGTCTCATCGGCCGAAGGCAACGCTTCGAAGAGGCGGGTTCGGAGGATCTGATACAGCTCGTTCGTATTTAGACGGACCGGATCGATCCGGACAACGGTGCGGTTGGCTTCGAGCTGGAGATTCTCCAGCGCCTGATTGACCGCGGCGCTGCCCATCCCGTAGGCCGAGCTGCTCAGGTCGGTCAGCACGAGGCAGACGTTCGGCAGCTTCCCGCTGTTCACCGCCACCAGG
>JBOGTX010000792.1:0-4733 GCA_050695695.1 Chloroflexota bacterium | reverse complement strand
GCCCTACGTCCCCCTTGGGACCCGCTCGTCAAACTTCGGGAAGCTTCATGATGGCCCAGCGCTAGCCGCGGCCCGCTGCCTCCTCGGCGATCTCGGCCAGCGCGACCTCGCGCCCCTCCCGGACGCTTCGATACGCCGCGGCAATCAGTCGCTGGTTCGCGACCGCGTCCTCCCAATCGGGCCTGGTAGGCCGTCCGCTCGCGACGCCTTTGAGAAAATCTTCGAGCTGCAGCTCGAAGGGGTCCTTCAGGTCGAGATCGACCGATCGCCAGTCCGCCTCGGACTCGGTCTGGACTTTTCGGGCGTCGTAGCGGAACAGCGGCGTCTCGGCCCGGGTTTGAACGCGCAGCCGGTTGAAGCTGAAGATCAGGCTGCCATCCTCGCCGTCGATCTCGAAGAACGGCACTTCCTCGTGCTTGCGGCGCACCCAGGAGGCGAAGCAGTCGCCCACCGCGCCGTTGGCGAACTTGACCGTGACCGCCGCGAGATCCTCCACGTCGGCGGGAAACGGCGTTCCGTCCGGCTCGCGGCGCTCGGGCCAGGCGGTGCCGGTCGCCGCGTAGACGCGATCGACCGGTCCGACGAGGTGGCGAAGCAAGTCGAAGAAGTGCGCCATCATGTCTTCGACCACCCCGCCGCCCGCCTGCACTTTCTTATAGAACCAGGTCGGACGGTTGGTCACCGTCTGGGGGACCATGTAGCCGAAGACGATCCGCGCGCTGAAGACGCGTCCGACGACCCCCTGGTCGATCAGCTCCTTCGCCCGCAGGGGCCCCGGATTGAAGCGCATGTTTTGAATCAGCCCGTGGCGCACCCCCGCCGCCCGCGCGGCGGCGAGAAGCTTCTCGGCCTCGCCAAGCTCCATCGTCAACGGCTTCTCGGTGAAAACGTGCTTTCCCCGCTCGATCGCCCGGGTCAACGGGCCAAAGTGCAGCGAGTTGACCAGGCAGTTGTCGATCACGTCCACGCTCGGGTCGTCGATCAGCTCATCCAGAACGGTGCTCGTTCGCCGCACTCCGTACTGGCTCGCGAGCGCGGCGACCTTCGCGGCGTCGCGTCCGAAAAGCGCCGGCTCGACGCCAACGCTCGATCCGTCGACCGCCAGGCCGCGCTCGCGCAGATTGGCCAGGGCCGCGACGTGGACGGCGGCCATGCGGCCGGTCCCCAGGACGGCAACGGTCAGCCGTCGACCTTCATTGGCGCTCACGGTGTGCGGTCCTCCTTCGGTCATTGGCTCTCGCACCTCAGGAATCCGAAACGCTCCTCCTGGGTGAAGCGTGATAAGGATAGCAGAGAACGCGTCGGCCCGGGGCGCCTTCCTTACTTCATCGCGATGCGCTGGGGGTCGATCGCGTCTTGCAGGCCGTCGGCGAAGAAGTTCATCCCCAGGACGACCAGGGTGATCGCGATGCCCGGAAACAGCGCGTAGGTCGACGAGCGATAGAGATAGCCCTGGGCCGCGCTGAGCATGTTTCCCCAGGACGCATCGGGCGGCTGGCTTCCCAGCCCGAGGAAGCTCAGCGCCGCCTCGACCATGATCGCGTCCGGCGCGGCGATCGCCATTTGAACGATCAACGGCGCCAGGCAGTTCGGAAACACGTGGACGAGCATGACGTACCAGTCCGAGCAGCCGGTCGCCCGCGCCGCGGTAATGAAGTCTTTCTGGGCAACCGATAGGGTCACTGCCCGAACCAGGCGGGCGAAAACCGGGACGTTCACGATCGCGATGGCCAGGGTGCCGTTGATCCAGCCCGGCCCGAGGATCGACACGATCCCGATGGCGAGAAAGATGGCCGGAAAGGCGAGCAGCGCGTCCCAGACCCGCATGACGATCAGATCGAACCCGCCCCGGGTGTACCCGCCGACGACCCCGGTCACCGACCCGACCGCGGCGGCGAGGATGACCGTTAACAGACCGGCCATGAGCGACGGCCGGCTGCCGTAGATCACGCGACTTAACAGGTCGCGTCCGAGCTCGTCGGTCCCGAACCAGTAGGTCGCCGACGGCGGGGCAAGCTGGACCAGCAGGTGGTTCTCGTTCGGATCGTGGCGCGAGAGCTCCGGGGCGAAAACCGCGACCAGGATGAGGGTGGCCAACACCACCAGGCCAAAGGCGCCCTTCCGGTTGCGCGCGACCCGCCCGAAGACGACCACCACTCCCGATTCGGACAGCTTGTCCCGGAACGTGCCCTTCCGCTCGGCGACCTCGAGACTGACCGCGTCGTCGATCATCGCCTGACCTCGTGCCCGCCCGCGCTCACGTCGCCGTCCCTTCCGGGCTCACCCGAGGATCGAGGAAAGCGTAAGAGAGGTCAACCACCAGGTTCGTGGCGAGAAAGATCAGGACGACGAGCATCAGCGTCGCCTGGACGACCGGGTAGTCGCGGTTCAGGATCGAGGTGACGACCAGCCGTCCGATCCCCGGGTAGGAGAACACCGCCTCGGTGATCACCGCTCCACCCAGGAGCCGTCCAAACTGGATCCCCAGGATTGTCACCACCGGAATCAGCGCGTTGCGCAGGGCGTGGCGGGTCACCACCACCTGCTCGGACAGCCCCTTCGCCCGTGCCGTTCGCACGTAGTCGGCGGCGAGCACGTCGATCATCGACGAGCGCACGAAGCGGGAAAACACCGCCAGGTTTGACACGGCGATCGTGACGACCGGCATCACCAGGTATTCGAGGCCAACCAGCACCCCCTGGCTCGGATCGCCCAGGCCTGACGGCGGCAGCCACTTGAGCGAGACGCTGAAGAGCAGGATCAGCAGAATTCCCAGCCAGAAGGCTGGGATCGCGAGTCCCAGCGAGGCGAGCGAGGTGATCAAGAAGTCAGTCGCCCGGTTGCGCTGCAGGGCGGAGACCATCCCCATGGGAAAGCCGATCAACACCGAGAGGATCAGCGCGCTGATCGCCAGGCGCAGGGTGTTCGGGAACGCCTCCAGCACCAGCGCCGTCACCGGCCGGTCGTTGACCAGCGACACCCCGAGGTTCAAGTGGGCGACGTCGCCCAGCCAGATCACGTACCGAACTGGCAGCGGCTTGTCCAGCCCCAGCCGAACCCGTTCCGCCGCCACCTCCTGGGGCGTCGCGTCGGTGCCCAGCATCATGCGCGCCGGATCGCCCGGCGCCAGCTCGATGATCCCGAAGATCAGGATCGAGGCCAGGAAGAGCGTCGGCACGAGCAGCAACAGGCGCTGCGCGAGAAATCTCTGCAAGGGTCACCCAGCCACCAGGCCCTACTTCGCCAGCCAGGCGTTCGCCAGGAACAGGTTGCCGTTCAGGTCGATGTCGACCCCGTTCAGCTTGTTCGTCGCGGCCCAGATCCGTGGATTGGTCGCGACCTGGAGCATCGGACAGTCGTCGACGATGATCTGATTGGTCTGCTGGTAGATCTGCTTGCGCTTGCCTGCGTCGGTCTCGATGGCGCCCTGAGCGATCAGCGACTCGAGCTGGTCGTTCTTGTAGCCAAAGATATTCTTGTAGTTACCCCGATAATTGAGCTGGGTGGCGTAGAAGATGGCCGGGTCGCGGGTGGTGCGGCCGGTGAGCCAGGGGTGCAGGCCGTACCCCTTGAGATTGCCGTCGCCCCCAATGTCGTAGAATTTCGCGCTCTCCACTTCCTGCACGGTCATCTTGACGCCGATCTTGGCGAGGTCCTGCTGCCAGATCAGGCAAAACAGCTTCATCTGCGGCCAGGCCGGCGTCGGATGGATCTCGATCTGGAGATTCGACACTCCCGCCTGGGCGAGCAGCGACTTGGCCTTGTCCAGGTCGAACGGGTCGGCCATCACCAGGTCCTCGCGGTAGGCCAGCGACGACGGGCTGTAAAACGGCGAGGTGATCGGGCGCGACACCCCGAAGAACGCGCTGCTCACCATCCCCTGGCGATTCAGCGAATAAGAGAGCGCCTGTCGGACTTCCTTCTTGTCGAACGGCGCCAGGTGCGCGTTCACCAGCACGTTGAAGATGCTGCCGGAGTTCTCGTTCGCGGTTACAACATAGCTCTTATCGGCCTGTAACGGGGTCACGTCGGCGAGGTTGGCGACCAGCACGTCCTGCACCGCGTTCGAGCGCAGGTTCGGCACCAGCGTCTCGGATTGGCTGAGTCGCTTGAACATGAACTCGTCGAGGTAGGGGCGCCCCTTGACGAAGTAGCTCGCGTCGCGGTCGAACTTCGCGTACTGGTTCGCTACCCAGCCGGTCATCTTGAACGGACCGGTCCCGACCGGCAGCGTTTTCAGGAACTTCGGATCGTTCGGATCGCTGATCCGGATCAAGAAGAAATAGTCGAGAATGTCGGTGATGTAGGGCACCGGCTTCTCGAATGAGAACTGCACCGTCGAATCGTCGACCGCCACGACGTCGCCGATCGGGGCGAACAGCCCGTTCATCTTCTGGGCCCCGGTGTACTGCGAGATCGTCGGGTCTTTAAGGTAGCCGTGCGCGGTGACGAAGTCCGCCGCGGTGACCGGCTTTCCGTCGTGCCAGGTCGCGCCGGAGCGTAGCTTCACGGTGAAGGAGTGGTTGTCGGACCCCATCTCCCAGGACTCGCCGAGGTCGGGATTCGCCTGCCCCTTGCCGTCTTTCCAGAGCAGCCGCGAGAACACCTGGTCGTACATCTCGAAGTTGACCGCGCCAAAGCCCCAGGGATTGAAGTCGTTGAAATCGCCGGCCTCGGCGTAATTCAAGGTCCCGCCGGTCACCGCCGCGCCGCCGGTGGTCGCGGCCGAGGCC
>JBOGTX010000791.1:0-2080 GCA_050695695.1 Chloroflexota bacterium | reverse complement strand
GTCGATCTTGAGGCCCGGTTCGATCGCTCCCTTGCCGCCCAGAAACGCTTGGCTGAACCGGATGCCAAGGGCGCGGCCGATCAGGTAGTGGGCCAGATCGTGGGTGGTCACGATCAGGAGGCCGGAGCCGATCAGGAAGAGCAGCTCATTCTTGCGACGGTGACCGGTCGCGCCGAGCACGGCCAGCGCCAGCCCGACCAGGGTGCCGACGGTCAGCAGCGCGATGCCGATTCCGAGGGGAAATCTCAGCTGCACCGAGCGTTCGAACGCCTGGCGATCGATCTCGGCGATCCGGTCAGCGTAGGTCCCGACCCATTCGGGATGCCGCTTGACCGCGCTGACGGCGCGCCAGAAGCCGAGGGCACGCAAGTCGATCGGCTGCCCGGTCGCGAGAGATTGCTCGCACGCCGCGAGCGTCTGCTCGATCTGCGGTGCGTCCATGGGGCGCTCCTTTGCACCTCGCGCCGTTTCGGGGGACACGAGGGAATTTCCGTCATAAATATCGCGTCAATGATACGAAATCCTGGTTGTCCGCGATTGCTTGACGCCCCGAGCGTGTCGCGAGGGGTCTCTGGCCTTCGCCCCGCCGGTTCAGAGATTCCTCGCGGCGGCTCGGGATGACACCCACCGCGAACCGGAGGGTCGCCGGCCGGAATTCGTCTGACTTGACCATCGACTATGATACAACAGCGCGACCCGCTCATCCCGGGCCGCGCCAATTCGCCGGGCGTGCTGGAGGGGCTCATTGTCTTCACTCCGAACGCGGCGAGCGCTGCCGCCCTGGCGCGTATGCTAGAATACCGACCCGTTCGTGATTTTAGAATTTTGTCATCGGAGGGTTATCGCGGCATGAGCTCGTCCAGACCGAAAGTCGTTCGCCTTGGCGCTCCCCTGCCTGACCCCGCGCCCGAGCATCGGATGATCGAGGACGCCGGTGGTGAGCTGGCGATGGTCGAGGTTGGTGACCAGGCGACCACCCTCGACGCGATGCGCGAGGCCGCGGTGATCATCAACGCCGGACCGGTACGGTTCGACGCCGACCTGATTGGGAAGCTCGAGGCGTGTCGAGCGATCATCCAGAACTCGGTCGGCTACGACCGGATCGACGTTCCGGCGGCCACCGCGAAAGGCATTCTGGTTGCTAACCTGCCGGATTACTGCATCGAGGAGGTATCCGATCACGCGGTCGCGTTGCTGCTGGCTACCGCGCGGCGATTGCCTCAGATGCAGCGGGTCGTGCGCGACGGACTCTGGGGCAAGCCCGGGGTTCGGGCCATGGACGTGATCGGGCGGATCGACCGCCTGTCCGAGCAAACTCTCGGAATCATCGGCTTCGGCAACATTGGTCGGCTGGTGGCGAAAAAGACCCGCGGCATGTTCTTGCGCATCATCGCGGCCGATCCGTTCGTCACGCCGGAAGCCGCGGCGCTCCACGGCGCGGAGCTGCTGCCGATCGAAGCGGTGCTGAGGCAGTCTGACTACGTGACCCTTCACGTCCTGCTGACCCCCGAGACCCGGCACCTGATCGACGCCAGGCGCCTGTCGCTGATGAAGCCGACCGCGCGCCTGGTGAACACCTGCCGCGGACCGATCATCGACGAGGGCGCGCTGCTCGAGGTGCTTCGGGCCGGTCGGCTCGCCGGGGCCGGCCTCGACGTTTTCGAGGAAGAGCCGATTGGCGCGGAGCACCCGCTCGTCGCGCTGGACAACGTGATTGCCACGCCCCACCTGGCGGTCTATTCCGAGACTGCCATGGAACAGTGGCGGCTCCAGCCGTTTCAGGATGCCGTCCGGATCCTGCGCGGCCAGGCTCCACGAGGGCTGGTCAACCGCGAGCTGAAGGCCAGGCTGGGGCTGGGGTGAGGGATCCACGGACCGGGCATGGGCTTCCCTCGACGAGCGCTTGAGTGACCTCTCCCTCGGTCCCTCCCCGGCGCGGGGAGGGAAGCTTGAGGGCGAGGACCGGTGCCCGTGACGCGGATCCGCCTTGGCTCTGCTCGACCAGGATCGATCGCCCTGGGGCACCGGTCGCCGGTCCCAAGCTCCTCTTCCCGCGCCGGGGAGAGGCTGGGAGAGAGGT
>JBOGTX010000790.1:0-13894 GCA_050695695.1 Chloroflexota bacterium | reverse complement strand
GTTCATGAGGTTTTCCAGGTCGGCGCCGCAAAAGCCCGGGGTCTCGCGGGCCAGTCGGTCCAGGTCGACGTCGGGTGCCAGCGGCTTGTTTCGACTGTAAATCTTGACGATGGCGCGTCGTCCATTGACATCCGGCGCGTCGAGGACGACCCGTCGGTCGAAGCGCCCCGGACGCAGCAGCGCCGGGTCCAGGACGTCTGGGCGGTTCGTCGCGGCAATCACCACGACATTCGTTTGCTTGTCGAAACCATCCATCTCCACCAGGATCTGGTTGAGCGTCTGTTCGCGCTCGTCGTGCCCACCGCCGATGCCAAAGCCGCGCTGGCGGCCAACCGCGTCGATCTCGTCGACGAAGACGATGCAAGGCGCGTTGCGCTTGGCTTGATCGAAAAGATCGCGAACGCGGCTCGCGCCAACCCCGACGAACAATTCGACAAACTCCGAGCCACTGATGCTGAAAAAGGGCACTCCGGCCTCGCCGGCGACCGCGCGCGCCAGCAGCGTCTTGCCGGTCCCCGGAGGGCCGATCAACAGCACGCCCTTGGGGATGCGCGCGCCGACCACGGTAAATCGAGCGGGCGACTTCAGGAAATCCACGACCTCGCGTAACTCCTGCTTCGGCTCGTCCACCCCCGCGGCCTCGTCGAAGCGCACTTTTGGCCGGTCGGCCACGATCTTACGGGCGCGACTCTTGAGGAACGAAAGGGTCTGATCGCCGCCGCTCTGGGTCGGGCTCTGCCTCGTCAGCATCAAAATCGCGCCGACGACCAGCAGAATCGGAAAGACCCAGATCAGCACGCCCAATGATTGCCAGAACGGCTGAGCCGCGACCTGGATCGAGACCGCGTCGATCTGAGCGGTCGTCGCCCCCTCGGCCCGCAGCGTATCGAGGAGCGATATCCCCGATTCCTTATGCGCTTGAGACGAGTTTCCATCGGTATACTGAACCAGAACCGTGTCGCCCTGGACGGTCAGGCTCCGGACCGCCCCGCGTTGAACCGCCGCGGCAACTTCACTGATCGGAACTTCGGGATCTCCGCTGGCCAGGGATTGGGGAAGCAAGAAGATCAAGAAGAGGACCGGAATCGCCAGCAGGGCTCCCCACATCAGGATATCCTTCACACCACGCCCGCGCCCGTTTTCGTCCATGTCATCCTCGTATCCATCCGGGTGAGGCCTGGCACCTCGCCCGGAGTCTGTGGGTTAAGATCGGAGCTAGCGGATTGCCAGGGTCGTCGTGACGGAATTGGGTCTCGTGAGTCCGGTGCAGGTAGGTTAAAGGAACGGCTTCGCAAGAAGGGTGCCCAGTGCCCCTACTCGTGAATGTTCACGGTGGTCCCTACCTGCGCCCAGTCCCAGAATTGCTTCGCCTGCGGCTCCGGCAGGCCAATGCAGCCATGGCTGGTCGGAACCCCATAGGGCGAGTCGGCGCCCTTCCAGTAATTGTCATGAATAGCCTCGCCGTAGGACGTGAAGTACTGGGTGTACAGGACGTTCGTCAAGTCGTACGGCACCTCCACCGCGGCTGGCAACGATGCGCTCGTCATGGTCTCGTTCGGGACGCGGCGAAGCACCTGGTGAACGCCGGTCTCGGTCTCCCAACCGGGCGCGCCGGACGACATGACCGCCCAGAAGGCGGGCGTCGAGCCATCGTAGGCGGTGATGATCTGCTGGGTCAGGTTCACGTCGATCCAGTGCCCGGAGAAGGTTCGCGGGGCGGGCAGCGGGCTACTCGGCGAGGGACGGAGCAAGTTCGCCGAGTAGACGTATTCGCCCGGCGCGATCTCACCCCAGGTTTCGTTCACGCCTTCCACCATTTGGCCGTGGACCCAGGCCTGGATCGAGATTGGGATCCCCGCGCTCAAGGTTCCCACGATCGACGCGCTCGTCGATGGGCCGCTCCGGATGTTCGGGTTACCGTCCCCGACCACTCCCTGCCAGGCCCCGGCGGCGAACGTCGCGTGCGTCATCACGATGCTGGCGGCGACACTCAGAGCGACTGCCATCATCGCGCGTAGTACAGTGGCTTTCACCACGCTGCCTCCGTCTACGCTGAATCGGGTCCCGGGTCGCGGGACCTGGGCCGTTACGCGGCCCGGATAGCGTAGGAGCGTTGCGCGGGCAAAAGAAGTGCCACGACCAAGTCGACTCGACAAGGCAGGGCGCGTGGATTACCATGGCCGGCGCTTGAACGATCAGCGCTGAAATTGCCTTCGGATCGGCTTCTGGCCGCGGCCTGCCGCGTGGTGACCGACCGGCCCCGGGGATCCGAAGCGCCGGAGGTTTAGTCGAGAGTGGCAGTTGAAGTACGGCTCCCCCAATTGGCGGCATCGATGGCTGATGGCGTCATCAGCAAGTGGCTGAAGTCCGTTGGTCAATCGGTGGCGAAGGGCGAGTCGCTGTTTGAGGTCGAGAGCGATAAAGTGACGACGGAGGTGGAATCACCCGCCGGTGGCATCGTACGCCGAATCCAGGTTCCCGAAGGACAGAAAGTCGACGTCGGGGCCGTCCTGGCGATTATCGGGACCGCGGATGAGGTGATTCCCGGGACCAACGGCGGAGGGGTCTCGACCGCGACGGTCACCGGTGGAAGCGCGGTGGCGCTGGCGACCGCGCCAACGGCCGTCGCTCCTCCTTCGACCAGGGTGTTCGTCTCGCCACGCGCCCGCAAGGTCGCGGAAGAACTCGGCGTCGACGTCAATCGGATCAAGGGGACCGGGCCCGGCGGGCGCATCTTGGAGCGCGACGTCCTGGCGACCGCCCCCCTGACGGTCGCGCCACCTCCCGCGCCACCCACGCCCCAAGCCGCTCCGGCCATCCCGGTCCCGGCGGCGCCCGGTACGGTCATTCCATTGACTGGAATGCGGCGCGTCATCGGGGACCGAATGGTCCGCAGTCAGCAGACCGTCGCCGAGGTCACTTTGACCGCCGAAGTCGACGTGGCGGAGATTGTCAAGCTTCGTGAACAGGTCAGCGGCGAATGGGAAAAGCAGCACGGGATCAAGGTCTCCTATAACGACGTCATCATTCGGGCAGTGGCCAGGGCGCTGCGCGAACACCCGAATTTGAACTCGAGCCTTGCCGACGACGGGATTCACGTGCACGCCGACGTTAACGTCGGGATGGGCGTCGCGGTCGACTCCGGCCTGATCGTACCGGTGATCCGCCACACCGACCAAAAGTCGCTACTCGAGATCGCTCGGGCTTCCCGCGATCTGGCCCAGCTGGCCCGCCAGAATCAGCTAGGCCGGGACGAAGTGACCGGCGGCACATTCACCGTCAGCAACATGGGCATGCTCGGCGTCGAGGCATTCACGCCAATCATCAACTGGCCAGAATGCGCCATCCTGGGGGTCGGGCAGATCGCCGAACGGGCCGTCGTGCGCGATGGACAAATCGTCGTCCGACCAACCATGTGGCTGAGCCTGACGTTCGATCACCGCATCGTCGACGGCGCGCCCGCCGCCCGATTCCTGGCACGAATTCGGCAACTACTCGAAAATCCTTACCTTCTCTTCGTCTAAGAACAAGCGGGCCGGTCGGGGGTTGGTCGAACGTTGGCACGCGCCCGAGCTGGCCCGGCCAACTCTTGTTGAAAGGGCACGTCGATGGCAATTGACTGTGACATCGCCGTCATCGGGGGCGGACCCGGAGGGTACGTTGGGGCGATTCGCGCCGCCCAGCTCGGCGCCCGCGCCGTCCTCATCGAACGGGACTTCCTGGGAGGAACCTGCACCAATCGAGGCTGCATTCCGAGCAAGGCGCTGCTCGACGCCGCGGCGCGCTACCTGGCAATTCAACAGGCGGGCGAGTTCGGCCTGAGCGTCGGCGCGGCAGGATACGACTTTGCCCTGGTGCAGGCGCGAAAGGATCGCGTCGTCTCGCGTCTGCGACAGGGCGTCGAAGGACTGGTCAAGGGCAACGGGATTACCTATTTGCACGGCGCGGGACGGTTCCTCGACGCCCACCGCCTCGAGGTCCGCCTCGACGATGGCGGCACCGAGGAGGTATCGGCTAGAAACGTCGTCATCGCGACGGGTTCAGCCGAGAGTCGGCCGCCAATCCCCGGCCTTGACCTCCCCGGCGTGTTTGGCAGCACCGAGGGACTGAGTCTGCCCGAGGTGCCCGCCAGCGTCGTGATTATCGGAGGCGGCGCGATCGGGGTCGAGTTCGCCTCGATGTTCTCCGCATTCGGCGCCGAGGTCACTGTCGTCGAGATGCTCGACACGCTGATCCCGACCGAAGATCCGGACCTCGGCAAGACCCTCGCCCAGCAACTCGAGCGGCGGGGACTGAAGGTTCAGACCGGCACCCGGCTCGAGCGAATCACTCCGGGCGCCAACGGCGGCCTGGACGTCGCCATGACCACCCCCGCGGGCGCTCAATCGTTGCACGCGGAGCGGGTCATGGTCGCGATCGGCCGCGTCCCCGTCACCGCGGACACCGGCATCGACCGTCTTGGCCTCGAGATGGACCGCCGATTCATCAAGGTCAATGCGCGCATGCAGACCAGCGTCCCCGGCGTCTACGCGATCGGCGATGTGGTCAACGGTCGATACGCGCACGTCGCGTCCGCCCAGGGAGAAGTCGCGGTCGAAAACGCGCTCGGGCACGACGCGGAGATGGATTATCGCGCGGTGCCGTCGGTCACCTTCTCCTTTCCGCAGGTCGCGAGCGTTGGCATGACCGAGGCACAGGCGCGGGCGACTGGCCAGGAGATCAAAGTCGGGCGATTTCCCTTCACCGCCGAAGCCAAGGCGGTGATCATCGGAGAGACAGCCGGCTTCGTCAAGATCGTCGCCGACGCCAAGTATGGCCAGGTGCTCGGCGTCCACATGATCGGTCCCGAGGTCACCGACCTGATCGCCGAGGCCGGGCTCGCCGTTGTCATGGAAGCGACGATCGAGGACGTGATTCACACGATCCACGCCCACCCGACGCTTCCCGAGGCGTTCAAGGAAGCGGCGTTGGACGTCGATCAACGGCCGATCCACATTCTGAAGCGCCGCCGCACGACCGCCTGAACGAGTGCCACGACAACCGAAGGTAACCGCTCAGGAGACGCCCAGGTGGCCGGTGATCCATTCGACGAGGAGGTCGTGCAGGCGAGGCTCGGCTTCCTCGAAGCAGTGTCCGGCCCCTTGAAGAATCACCAGTTCTTTGGGCTCGAGGGCGCGTCGGTAGATCAGCTCCGAACACTCTAACGGGAGCACCGTATCGCGATCGCCGTGAATCAACAACAAGGGCCGGGGTGAGATCCGGTTCGCGCCACTGGTTCCCGCGCTCTGACTGGCGAGTCCGACGACGCCCGCCGTCAGAGGCGATGTCGCCCCGGCCTTGATCGATACCGCCCCGCCGAAGGCGAAGCCAACCGTGATCGCCGTGTCGACGCCGCGCTGGCCCAGGAATTCGAGCGCCACCAGCGCGTCTTCCACCGAGGAGTCCAGATCGTTCGCGTAGCGATACCGGAGCCGGATCGACGCTACCTTTCGATCGAGCAGCTCCACCGCCAATCGATCGAAAAGATCGTTGGCAGGCGAATCGAACCCTCCACCAACCCCGCCGAGCCAAACAACCGCCGACCGTGCCAGGGCGGCCTCGTAGTACCGGCAGACGATCGACCCACTTTGCAGGTACAGTCTCACCAGACGGCACGATCCGTGACCGATGACCATGCGTTTAGCCTCGTGCTCTACCACTCGGCTGGCTGCAATTCGCTTGCCGACGCGAACCGGCCCGACCTGGCAGCGGGTGACGCGCCCGCGGTGTCTGCCGCGTTCAGGCACGTCCGGCGCGCTCGTGTGCCCGACCTTGACACGCTCCGTAGCAACCTATATTATTATGGCGATAGCAAGCTAACCCAGGGACCGGTCTGTTTCGGCGTCAGCCGGGCCGGTTCGGATGGCAAAGCACGTCTCCTACGTCCATGTGATACCATCGCTCGATGCACACACCCGATTCAAGCGCGGTTTACATCATTAGCGTCGCCGCCCGCATCGTGGGCATGCACGTGAATACCCTCCGGAAGTACGAGCGCCAGGGGCTGATCGCGCCCGCGCGAACGGTGGGGAACGTGCGCCTATTTTCCGGACAGGATCTTTACCGACTCGCCCAGATCAAACACCTTGTGGAAGACCGCCGGGTGAACCTGGCCGGCGTCGAAGTTGCCCTGGCGGTGACCGACCAGATTCTCGCCCTGCGGAGTGGACTCCTGACTGGCGGGAGTCCGGATTCCGAAAATGTCTGCCGCGTGATCGACGACGTGTTGAAGACCCTATCGGCCGCGCGTGCGCCAGACACGCTGGCCAAACATCCCCAGGAGGATGCCGATGAGCGACGAGAAACGCACCCCGGGCGACGCGCCTCAACCACCGCACGCGCCGGACGCGGAGGCGTCATCCGCGACCACCGAGCTGGACCAGCTACGAAAGGAATTGGACGACGCCCGGGCGAAGGGCCAGACCTACCTTGACCTGGCGCAGCGCGCTCAGGCGGATTTCGTCAACTACAAGCGCCGAATCGAGCAAGAGCGGAGCGATTTCGCCCGTAACGCCCGCGCCGACACCATTCTCAAAGTCCTACCAACCCTCGACGACCTGGAGCGCGCGGTGCAGTCACTCCCGCCCGCGCTCGCCGAATCCGATTGGGCCCAGGGCATTGCCTTGATCGAGCGTAAGCTTCGGGCGGTGCTCGAAAGCCAGGGCATCAAACGAATCGAAGCGATTGGCGAGCCATTCGATCCCTGGAAGGAGGAGGCCCTGGCGCACGAGCCAAGCGTCCAATTTCCAGCCGGGACCGTCTCCCGCGTCTACCGCTCCGGGTATACTCTTGATGGGAAAGTCATCCGACCGGCCCAGGTCGTCGTATCGAGCGGTCCAGCCAGCGAGCAAAGCCAGCCTCAAGCACCAAATTCCGCGGAAGGGTCAGGCCAAATATGAGGCGACCCGTGGCTCGCTGGAAGGGCGCGACGTGACCGCCGCTCGGACGATTCTGGTCGTGGCCGAGAATCCTCGTTTGGTCTCCGACCTGCGCCACGCGCTCGCGATCGACAGTCATGACGTGACCAGCGTCGTCGAGCGGGATGGCGCGGTCCGTCGCGTCACCGAGAGCCTGCCCGATCTTGTGCTCCTCGACGAGCCGGGCCCGCCGGACAGTGGCTTCGACTTGCTCAGCGCGATTCGCCGCTGTAGCTCGGTGCCGGTCATCATCCTCTCGGATCGCGATGACGCTCAGCTCAAGGTCAGCGCGCTCGATCGCGGCGCGGATGATTACGTCACCAGGCCTTTCGGCGAGGCGGAGCTTCGATCGCGGGTCAGGGCGGTCCTTCGTCGGGCCGAAATGCCGGCACCAACCCCCAAGACGATGCTGGTCGTCGACGATTACCTGACGATCGACTTTGGACGGCGTGAGGTGATCGCCGGCGGGCGGCACGTGCCGTTGCGGCCGACTGAGTATCGATTGTTGTATCATTTGGTTAACAACGCCGGTCGCGTCTTGACCCACGAAACTCTCCTCGCGAAGGTCTGGGGATACGAGTACCGTACCGAGGAACACTACGTTCGACTGTACGTCACCTATCTCCGACAAAAAATCGAGAGCGATCCGAGGCATCCAAGATACATCTTGAACGAGCGGGGCATGGGATACCGATTCGTCGAGCTTGCCCCCGCCGAACCGGTTGCCGCGCTGATGGCGGCGACCTGAGGTAGAATCTTCCCACGAGAGAATGACGTGAGAACGGGCGGCGTACAACGCTGAACGTTGCCGTACACCACAAGGAGCAATCCACTTGATTACCGTAGACGCCTACTGCCACGTCGGCGACTGCTGCATCTACGAAACGTCGGTGTCAGATTCCGAGGTGATCGACGCGCTGAATGCCAATCGAATCAGTGCGGCGATTGTCGAGCCCTTTCCGGGTGCGCCAAATCCCGCCGACGTCCACGATCGCATCGCCGCGCTGGCATCACGCTATCCCGGTCGCATCTTCGGCGTCGCCAGCGTCACGCCGCACATCGATCGCGACCGCTATCACCGCGAAATCGAGCGCTGCGTGCGCGACATGGGCTTCGTCGGGGTCGCTTTGAACACGTTTGGACACGCGGTGAACCCGAACGGACGCGACGCGAAGACCGTCTTCGAGGTCGCGCGGGAGTTGTCGATTCCGGTCGTCGTCGAAACCGGTTGGGGCGCGCCGTTCGGCCTGCCCAGCGCGATCCTGCCCCGGGCTCGGGAGTACAGCGACGTCAAGATCGTTCTCGCGCACTCCGGCGCGGGCCTCTACACCGTCGAGGCGTTCGTAGTCGCACGCGAAGCCGCGAACGTGTACCTCGAAACCTCATGGTGCCGTGGTGAGGATGTCAAGTGGCTGGTGTCCGAGGTCGGCGCGTCCCGCGTCCTCATGGGGTCGGATCGCGTCGTCAACCAGGATGCCGAGCTGGCAAAGTATCGCTCGTTGGGGCTCTTCCAGTTCCAGCAATATCAGGCCCTGGGCCAGAACGCGGTCGAAGTCTTCGGCCTCAAGGGCGTCACCGAGTACGTCGATCCAGTCACGGTCGAAGAGCCGGCGATCACCGTCGAAGAGCCGGCATCCACGACCGACGAGTCGTCGCAGACGCCGGGCGTCGAGGCCTCGATCGGCATGGAATCGACCGAACCGACTGAATCGGTCGCAAGCGCCGAGCCCGTATCGAGCGAAGCGTCCTAGGCGAGAGGGCGCGCCGGTGGCGCCGGGATCGGGAGATTCAGGCGGCCGAACAGCAGTCCAACCACGATACCGACCGCGAGCGCGATCCGCGACGCGGATCGCCTGGTCAGGAAGGCTTGGCAACGGCATCAGACCGGTCGCCGAGACGGCTGACCCGCGGGCCTTCCGGGGTATCGCGTACCTCGAATCCTCGTCCCGCCAGATCGGCGCGGATCGCATCGGCAGCTTTCCAATCGCGCTGCCGACGGGCATTCTCCCGTCGCTCGACCAGTTCGAGTACCTCCATCGGGATCACCGCGTCACTCGGGCCGTTCAGGAGCGCAGGCGGTCGCGTCGTTTCGGCCCTTTCGAGCAGGGCAGGTGGCAGGCTCCGGCCAAATGCCGACCAATCCAGCTTGCCCAGCTGACCGAGCGGAACGCGGCTTCCGTTACCAAAGTAGCTGGTGTCCCCTGGGCCGACGATCGTCACACCGCCCGGCCCAATGACCAGCGCGCTCTCGGTCGACGGCTCGACGACAAACGCGGTGTGCTCGTCAATTCCGATGATCGTCGCCGGGGCCGGAAGGAGGCGCTGAAGCTGGGCGAAGCGATCGGAGCCGACGAAGCAATGGCTCGTATCCAGCTCGGCGCCACCTTCCCGATTGTTCCAATGGGGAACGAACACCACGGTCGGCCCGGCCGGCCCCAGAAGGTCGAGCCCTCGCTCCCAGCCCAGATCCGCGCCAGCCTTATAGATCTCGTAGACCGGCAGCGTGTAGGCGCTGAGCGCCAGGACCGCCGCGCTGGCCAGGATAAGGGTCGCCCCGTTCGCGAATCTGACGCGCGCCGCGTCCCAGACGAGGCTCTCTCGAAGCTGCCGGACCGCGTAGGTCGGACTCCCCGGCCCAAGAAAAATGCAATCCGCTCCAAGGACCAGGTCGGCAAGTGCCGGGTCGTCCGGCGAAGCGGAAGTCTCGCGCCGTCGGGCGGGAACGATCGTGGTCTCGAGGGTATAGTTCGTCAGGTGCTCGCTGACGAACTCCGCGACCTTACCCGCGACCAGGGCGGAGTTCGGTTGGAAGCCCGCCGGGGTTTCGAGGATCGCGAGCTTGATCGGCGAAGGGAGTCGTTGAAAGATCCAGTCAAAGACCCGGCGCCCGCTTGGTGAGGTTTCCCCGGAGCCCAGGAGGACCAGTTGACCCGGCTGTTCACGCATCGTCACGCGTCCTGTTCGGGTACTCTGCCCACCTCGGGCCAAAGCCCGCGGCTGGCAGGTGGGTGGGAAAAGCGGGGACGGCTGACGTCGCCCAGACGCATTGTACTCGGTCGGGCGGTCGCCGTGCTACTGGGCAATCCGGTAGCGACAGGACGATGCCCCGTCGGTCACGGTGGTCTCTCGGGTGACGTTCACCTTCAGCAGACTTTGAAACAGCCGTTGCTCGCACTGGCAAACCTGTGGGAACCGCTGCGCGACGTCGTAAATCGGGCAATTGTGCTCGGCGAGAACCAGCCCGCGATCATCCTCGCGCACCGTGGCCATGTACCCGTCGTCATCACGCGCCCGTGCAAGCTCTCGCACCGCCTCGCCCAACGGCTTATCCGCCATGCGCAACTGATACGTGCGCGCCAGCCGTTCGTTGCGTAGCTGGAAAAGGCGCTCGATCTGCGTCTCGCCTTCCAGGTCGGATAAGTCTTGAAGGAAGTCCACCAGCAACTCGTTGTATCCCTGGGGAAACAACGTATCGCTGGACTCCGACAGGCAGTAGACGACCGCCGGTCGGCCACGGGGTGACGGCCGCGATCGTTGACGGATCAAGCTGTCGTCTTCGAGACGCGCGAGGTGCTTGCGGACCGCGACCGTCGTGATTCCCAGCTCGGTGGCGACTTCCGGGGCAGTCGAGCCCCCGGTCCGCTTCAGCAGGTGCAAGATGCTGGTTCGGGCAGATGCTTTCCGCGCCGGCATCCGATACCTCCACGCCGTGGCCAGACTGATCTCACGAAAGCGATAGCCTCGGTCTCGACCTAGCCATATTATATCTAGCGAGCCGGCGTCAGTCAATATCTTTTGGAAACCAAATGGTTGACAAATGTGTCGGGCTGCCTGTATTCTGTAGTGGAATCAAGAGAAATTCCAGGCATTCCAACTCAGGTTCTTCGAGGGAGCAGCCAATGGCAGAAGCCGCGGAGCTGGTGATCCAGGATCTGCACGTCAGTGTCGAGGGGCGGGAGATTCTGAAGGGAGTCAACCTCACGGTCCCATCCGGAGAGGTCCACGCCCTTCTGGGGCCAAACGGCTCGGGTAAGAGCACACTGGCCTACACGCTGATGGGACATCCCAAGTACGAAGTCACTCAGGGTCGGGTGCTCTTCAAGGGCGAAGACATCCTCGATCTGGAGCCAGACGAGCGCGCGCGCAAAGGCGTGTTTCTCGCGTTCCAGTATCCGACGGCGATCCCGGGCGTCAGCCTGGCGAACTTCCTCCGGATGTCACTCAAGTCAGTGTCCGGCAAAGAGATGCCCATCCTTCAATTCCGTAAGCTCGTGAAAGAGAAGATGGAATTGCTGAAGATGGACGATTCTTTCTTCACTCGGTACGTCAACGACGGGTTTTCGGGTGGCGAAAAGAAGCGGGCCGAGATCCTTCAGATGGCCCTGCTGCAGCCGCAAATCGCGATCATGGACGAGACCGACTCCGGTCTCGACATCGACGCGCTGCGCACCGTCTCCGACGGCGTCAACGCGATCCGTGGTCCGCTGCTTGGCGTGCTGATCATCACCCATTATCAACGAATCCTGAACTACATCAAGCCCGATTTCGTCCACGTCATGGTCGAGGGGCGGATCGTCCGCTCGGGCCAGCTCGAGCTGGTCGAAGCGCTCGAGGCCAGGGGCTACGAATGGATCATCAACGAAGTGCAGAATCTACGGGGGGTGTGAAAGGCTATGACCGAGGCAACCGAAGTCGTCGACGTTGGCGTTGGTGACTATAAGTACGGGTTCCACGACCCCGAGCAGTACGTCTTCAAGTCGCGGAAGGGACTGAGCCGAGAGATCGTCGCGGAGATTTCCGAGATGAAATCCGAGCCTGCCTGGATGCGCGATTTCCGCCTGAAGGCGTACGACCACTTCCTCGCGCGCCCGCTTCCCCGCTGGGGCGGTGACCTCTCGAACATCGACTTCGATGACATCTACTACTACATTCGACCGGCCGAGAAGCAGGGCAAAGACTGGAACGATGTCCCCGAGTACATCAAGAACACCTTCGACAAGCTGGGAATCCCTCAGGCGGAGCGCAAATTCCTCGCCGGAGTCAGCGCTCAGTACGAGTCCGAGGTGATCTACCACAGCATTCGGAAGGATCTGGAAGCCAAGGGCGTCCTCTTTAGCGACTGCGATAGCGCGCTGCGCGAGCACCCGGAGATCTTCAAGAAGTACTTCGGCACGATCATTCCGCCAAACGACAACAAGTTCGCCGCGCTGAACTCGGCGGTTTGGAGTGGCGGCAGCTTCGTCTACGTCCCGGCGGGCGTGAAGGTCGACATTCCGCTCCAGGCCTACTTCCGGATCAACGCCCAGAATATGGGTCAGTTCGAGCGGACGCTGATCATCGCCGAGCCCGGTAGCTACGTTCACTACGTCGAGGGCTGCACCGCGCCGACCTGGTCGACCGACAGCCTGCACAGCGCGGTTGTCGAGATCCTGGTCATGGAAGGCGCGCGGGTGCGCTACACGACCATCCAAAACTGGTCCAATAACGTCTACAATCTCGTCACCAAGCGCGCGCAGGCGTTTCGCGACGCGACGATGGAGTGGATCGACTGCAACCTCGGGTCGCAGCTCACCATGAAGTATCCGGCGGTCTACCTGATGGAGCCGGGGGCGCGCGGTGAAGTCCTCTCGATTGCCTTCGCCGGCCATGGCCAGCACCAGGACGCCGGCGCCAAGATGGTCCACGTCGCTCCTCATACCAGCTCGACGATCACCTCGAAGTCGATCAGCAAGAACGGCGGCCGTGCGAGCTACCGAGGTCTCCTGAAAGTCCACAAGGGCTGCGAGGGCGTGAAGGCGAACGTTCGCTGCGACGCTCTGTTGATGGACCCCGAGTCGCGCACCGATACCTACCCGTACATCGAAGTCGACGAAAATCGGGTGAGCATCGCCCACGAGGCGACCGTCTCAAAGGTGAGTGAAGAACAGCTCTTCTATCTTCGAAGTCGCGGGTTGAGCGAGAACGACGCCACCATGATGATCGTCAACGGGTTCATCGAGCCGATCGTGAAAGAGCTACCGATGGAATACGCGGTGGAGATGAACCGCTTGATTCAGCTCGAGATGGCCGGTTCGGTTGGTTAAGGTACATCTGGGAGTAGATCTTTGAGCCAGACAACCGAGGCGCTCCTGGCCGCCGGACTGACCCGGGCGGCCGTCGAGGATATTTCAGACTTTCACGGCGAGCCCGCCTGGCTGCGGGAGGCTCGCCGGTCGGCATTCGCGACCTTCGAGGCGCTGCCCATGCCGACTCTCAAGGACGAGGAGTGGCGCCGGACCGACGTCCGCGGTCTCCGACTCGACTCGGTCGTCCCATTCGCCACTCCGTCGCCGCGCGTCGGATCGCGGGCGGAGCTGCCCGCGGAGATCCGCGGCGATCTGGCCGCGGGCGATCAAGTCGCCGGCCTGCTCGTTCAGCAAGATTGCGGAAGCACCTTCGGGTCGATCGAAGCGACCTGGGCGAGCCAGGGCGTGATCTTCCGCGACCTGCCATCCGCGGTGCGCGAGCACGGCGATCTCGTCCAGCGGTATTTCGGCCAGGCGGTTCCGGCGGGCTACAATAAATTCAGCGCCCTCCACACCGCCTTCTGGAGCGGCGGAGTATTTCTCTACGTGCCGCGTGGCGTCGAGATCGCGGTGCCGCTGCAAGCGATCACCTACCTCGGAACGCCGGGTCTGAGCAGCTTCGCGCACACCCTGATCGTCACCGAGCCGGACTCCGAGGTGACCCTGGTCGATCAGTGGTTCGGGCCGACCGGGGAATCTCCGGTTCTTTCCTCGAACGTTCAGGAAGTGTTCGTCGGTCAGAACGCGCGGGTCCGGTACGTGACCCTCCAGGAATGGGGGCGCCACGTCTGGAACTTCAGCGTCAACCGGTCGGTCTTGAGCCGCGACGCGACGCTGAACTCGCTCGTCGTCGCGTTCGGCGGACGATTCCAC
>JBOGTX010000789.1:0-4435 GCA_050695695.1 Chloroflexota bacterium | reverse complement strand
CGATCACCGCGTCGGCGCCGCGCCCCTCGGTCAGCTCGCGGACGCGGGCGACCGGGTCGATCGCCGAGGCGTCGATCAGGTCGTGCGCGCCGAGCTCGCGGGCCTTCTCCAGGCGAGAGGCGATCGGATCGCTGACGATCACCCGCGCGCCACGGTCGCGGGCGAGCTGGAGGTGCAGCAGGCCGATCGGGCCGGCCCCGACGATCACCACGTCGTTGCCAACCGAGATCTGGGTGTAGCCGTGGGCGTTGAGGATGCAGGCCAACGGCTCGCAGAAGGAAGCCTCCTCGAAGGAGACATGATCGGGGATGATCCGAAGCTGGGAGAGCGGTGCCACTCCGTACTCGGCGAAGCCGCCGCGCACTCCGCGTCGGAGGTTCTCGCAGTAGTTGAAAACGCCGCGCCGACACTGGTAGCATTGCCCGCAGACGTAGCGCCAGTCCGCCACGACCCGATCGCCGACCTGGATCGTCGGGGCGGGCTGACCGGCGTCGACCGGCTCGCCCAGGGCGACGACGACCCCGGCCCATTCGTGACCGGGGGTACGCGGCAGGCTGGTCGGACCGGAGGACGATCGAGCGCCGAGGTAGCTGCGCAGGTCGCTCGGACAGACCCCGCAGGAGTGAATTCGGATCATGGCTTCGCCGGGGCCAGGGTCGGGACTGGCGACCTCCTCGACCCGAAGATCTCGGATGCCATACAAGCGCGCGGCTTTCATCGGCGGTTGCTCCAGATCTCGCAAACGATTGCGTCGGTTCAGGGCGCGGGCGTCTCGATTCAGTTGGCGAAATTGCGCTGCCCGACGAGGCCACGCGTCGCCCTCCGGCTGATACCGCTTGACTTCCCGTGGCAGCGATATTAGCATGGTGATGTTTCACTTTGCAAGATCATTTTTCGGTGGAGATTTCCTTCATGTCCACGCTTGCTTCATTTGGGCCGGCGGTCGGGGCGTCGCCTGGCGTGCTCGCCCGACTCGAGACGATCGCTCCCAGCCTGCGCGAATCGGAACGCAAGATCGCCGAGTACGTGCTCGCCCACGCCACCGAGCTCGTCTACCTTTCGATCACCGAACTGGCCGACCGGACCGATACCTCCGAAGCAACGGTGATTCGCTTCGCGCAGCGGCTCGGCTACGCCGGCTATTCCGCGCTGAAGATCGCCCTCGCCCTCGACCTGCACGAGACCGCGCCGCCGCTACCCGGCGAGCTGACCCCGGACGACGATGTGGCGTCGATCAAGCGCAAAGTGATCGAGGCGAACGTCGAGAGCCTGCATGACACCGCGCGCCTCCTGGACGACGACGCCTTGCGCCGAGCGGTCGACGCGATCGGGTCCGCCCGGCGGATCGAAGTCTACGGCGTTGGCGGCTCGGCGCCGATCGCCCAGGATGCCTATTCGATCCTGATGCAGATCGGCCTGCCGATCGTAGCGGTGACCGATCCGCACTTGCAGGTGATGTCGGCGGTCCAGCTTCGTCCGGGGGACGTCGCGCTGGCGATTTCCGTCTCGGGCAGCACCCGTGACACGATCGAGGCGCTCGAGACGGCGCGCGAGGCCGGCGCGACCTGCGTCTGCCTGACCCGCCACCTGCGCTCGCCGATCACCCGCGTCGCCCACGTCACCCTGCTCGCGGCGGCGCGTCCGACGGTGGTCGGCGGTCACCGGCTGAACGCGCGGGTCGCCCAGCTCGCGGTCGTGGACATCCTGGCCACCGCGACGGCGCTGCGGCGACCGACCGACAGCCTTCAGGCGCTGGCCCGGGGCCGGCAGGCGATCAGCAAGAGCAAGCGGTTTTAGGAGGAGTCGATGGCCGGTCCGAACAAGCTGCGGTTTGGCATCGCGGGGATGATCAGCGATCACGTCTGGGCGATGGGCGACGGCCTCGCCGCCTTGCCCGAGGTCGAGCTGGTGGCCGGGGCTGAAGCCTATCCTGAGCTGCGCGAGCAAGCCACGGCTCGCTGGAAGCTCCAGCGGACGTACCCGGACCACGAGTCGCTGCTCGAGCGCGAGGATCTGGATGCGATCCTGGTCTGTGGCGATAACCTGAGCAAGGCCGAGGTGGCCGAGGCCGCCGCGCGCCGCCACGTCCACGTCTACCAGGATAAGCCCATGGCCGCGACGCTGGCCCAGGCCGATCGGATCCTCCGGGCGGCCGAATCTTCGGGCATCACCCTGATGGTGGCCTACCACTCGGCGTTCAACCCCCTGTACGCCCAGGTCAAGCAACTGCTGGACGGCGGGGCGATCGGCGGCGTCTACCTCGCGCGCGGCGTCACCGGCCACGGCGGCCCGGTCGAGTTCGGCTGCTCGAAGTACTTCTGCGAGTGGCTCTTCGACCGACCGCGAAACGGCGGTGGTGCCTTCGTCGACGAGGCCTGCTACCTGGTGGATGGCTTCGTCGATTATCTGGGCAAAGTGACCGAGGTCAGCGCTTTCACCGCCCAGATCGGCTACCGCGACTACCTGCCGGCCGACGTGGAGGACAACGCGGTGGCGATTTTGCGCTTCGCCAGCGGCGCCCTCGGCGTGATCGACGCGAAGTGGGGCCAGGTGGGTCCGGCCCCGGTCCGCACCTCCTACCACGGCCGCCACGGAACGGTCGTCACCGGCCCGTCCGGCACCGAGCTCTACAGCACCCTCGCGCCGGCGACGCCGAGCGGGTGGGAGCCGGTGGATCTCTCCGGGCGGCCGGGCCACGGCCGCCAGCCGGCTAACTTGCAGGCATGGCGGGCACCGTCGGGAGCCGCGGCCGGCTCCGGGAGCGCCGGCGCCGAGCAGCGCTACTTCGTGGACTGCCTGCTGAACGGCCGGCCAATCGAAGGCGCCGCCAGCCCTCGGGTCGCGCGCGACGCCCAGGAAGTGATCGAGGCGGCCTACCGCTCGGCCCAAAGCGGACGCGCGGTCCAACTGCCGCTGGGCTGACGAGGGATGGAGACGAGCGTGCCGCTCGACCGCCGTACCTACGAGCTGACCGCCTGGCGGGTGAACGGTCCGGTCGAGCCGATCCCGCTGCTTCTCTACCACCGGCTGAACCTGGCCGGACCGAAACCGGCCGTCGTCTACTACCACGGCGTGACCCAGTCGAAGGACGCCTACGTCGATACCCATCCGCTGGCCCGGCGCCTGGCCGACGCCGGCTTCGTCGTCGCCATCCCCGACGCGCCGGGCCACGGCGAGCGGCCGTCGGGCGCGACCTTGATCGCGCGGCTCCGGGAGAGTCTCGCTCACGAGTTCTGTCTCGACATCGAGCAGGCGGCGGACGAATCACCGTCGCTGCTCGACTGGCTCGCCAGGCAGCCGGAGGTCGACGGAGCGCGCCTCGGGGTGATCGGAGTGTCGATGGGCGGCTTCACCGCGGCGGTCGTCGCGGCGCGGGCGCGGGATCGCCTGGGCGCGGCGGTCTGCGTCGCCGGCTCGGCCGACCTGCCCCGCTGCTTCGCCGAGACCGACTCGATCGCGCCGGGGAAATGGGGCCCGGCCGACCGGTCGCTCGACGCCGAGACCCGCGCCCGGATCGCCCGGATCGACCCGCTCGGCTACCCGGAGCGCTACGCCTCACTCCACCTGCTCGTCCTGCACGGCGGCCGCGACACCTGGAACCCGTGCGCTACCAGCGAGGGCTTCGCCGTGGCGGTTCAACCGCGGGTCGCCGCGAGCTCCGGGGCGTTCCGCCTGACGATCGTCCCGGGCGCCCCCCACTGGCCGCCGCATCCGACGATGACCGGCGAAGCGGTCGAGTGGCTGCGCCACTACGTCGCCTCCACGGTGTAGAATACCGGGCGTCCTGGCGGCGGGCGGGTAACGTCGAATCGCGCCAGACGGTGTTGAAGGCGAATGACCAGGCCGCGTCTGACCCTGATCCTTCCACTCGCGTTCCTGGTTCTCGCCACGTTCTACAGCGTGACCAATCCCCCCTTCGAGTCGCCGGATGAGGTCGGCCATTTCGCTTACGTTCTTCACCTGCTGACCGACCACGCGCTGCCGCGCCAGCGGGCCAACGACCTGGGCGAGGCCCAGCAGCCGCCCCTGTACTACGTCGTCGCCGCGGTGGCGGCCCTCCCCTCGAGCTTCCGCGACCCGACCGGTTCGTTCGACCCGAACCCGGCGTTCATCTGGGGGAGCAGCGGCGGGCGTGAGATCAACGCGGGCCACCACGGTAGCGTCGAGACCTTCCCCTTCGCCGGCCAGGCGCTCACCCTCCACCTGGCCCGCGAGGCGTCGGTGCTGATGGGCGCGGTGACGATCTGGCTGATCGTGCTGATCGGCTGGGAGATTTTTCCGGAGCGCCCCGCCGTCGGTATCCTCGCCGGCCTGATCGCGGCGTTCGATCCGCAATTTCTCTTCATCAGCGCGTCGGTGAACAACGACAACCTGCTGGCAATGACGGCGACCGGGGCGATCTGGCAGATGGTGCGGATGGTCGGCCGACCAACCC